>CALXRH010000145.1 GCA_944390625.1 uncultured Clostridia bacterium | reverse complement strand
AAGGGATAGTGTGTAGCAACAATGATATATTTGGATTTAATTGGATAGCCATTTACCAATGTAACATAATTATTTCCATCTTCCTTAAAATCAGAAGCGGTAGAATGACAAAAAATCAAAGAATGATTCTTTAAGATACAATCTGCTAAACCATACATATATTTCACAGGTTGAAATTGTGCCTGATTTTTTGTCAAAATTGCTCCCGCAACTTTAAAAGGTAAAGGAATTTCTGTAACCAATTCACAATCTGCTCCTAAAGAAGTTAAAGCTTGGACTTCTGCATTTATTTTTGTCAATTCATCTTGTTTGGTTGTATAAACATAGTTTGGCTGGAATTCAAAATCACATTCGATATTTTCTGTATCAATGATATTTTTAATATGAGAAATGGCTTCTTTATTTGCCTCTAAATATGCTTTTGCATACTTTTCTCCATACGAACGAATGAAATAATCATAAATTAAATTATGTTGATACGTAATTTTACCAGTCGTATTTCCGCTAGCTTTTTGACCAATCATATCTTTTTCTACTAAAATAATTTTTAAACCTAATTTGGACAAATAATAACCACAAGTTAGGCCTGTTATGCCTGCTCCAATAATGCAAACATCACATTCATAATTACTGTCTATTTTATCAAAATCTTTTAAATTCTCAAAAGAGTCTAACCAATAAGAACTCAAAATAATCACATCCTTTTACAAGTAGTATGTAACAAAAATCAAAAAAATATTAATATTTTTTTGACTGAGTTCCCAAAGCTACCCAAACTATCAAATTGATAGAATAATTTAACAAAAATATGGTAAAATAAAAAAGAAAGTGATATAATGAGAAAAAATATGGATAGGAGGAATTACTTTGGACGAAAATTTAAAAAAGAAATTAATGCATGAAAAAAAATCAGGATGGCTAGAAATAAATGAAGAAAAATTTAATCTAATATTTCATTTTTGTGATGGTTACATGGAATTTTTAAATCATTCCAAAACAGAAAGAGAATTTGCAGCAAATGCAAGAATTTTGGCTGAGAAAAACGGATTTCAAGATGTCAACCAAATGCAAAATTTAAAACCAGGAGATAAAGTATATTTTGTCAATCGAGAAAAAAGTATTTATTTAGCAGTTATTGGAGAACAAAAACTAGAAAATGGATTACATATCGTTGGAGCACATATTGATTCGCCAAGACTAGACTTAAAACCAAACCCACTATATGAAGAGGGAGAACTTGCTTATTTTAATACCCATTACTATGGAGGAATCAAAAAATATCAATGGACTACGATACCACTAAGCATCCATGGTGTGATTGTAAAAGCAAATGGCGAAAAAATTACCGTCAATATTGGAGAAGATGAAAAAGACCCTATATTTACCATTACCGATTTACTACCACATTTAGCCAAAGAACAAGAAGCTAAAAAATTAAGAGATGCCATTGAAGGAGAAAATTTAGATTTATTAGTAGGAAGTATTCCAATTTTAGATGACAAAGAAAAAAATAAAGTAAAATTAAATATTTTAAAAATACTATATGAAAAATATGGACTTACAGAAGAAGATTTTGTCAGTTCAGAATTAGAATTAGTACCAGCCTTTAAAGCACGTTCCCTAGGATTTGACTATGGCATGGTAGCCGCTTATGGGCAAGATGATAAAGTATGTAGTTATACCGCTTTAAGAGCATTAATGGAAATTGAAAAACCACAAAAAACATCCATCTGTATCCTTTCTGACAAAGAAGAAATAGGAAGTATGGGAAATACGGGAATGGAATCTCATGTATTTGATTATTTCATATCTGAATTACTAAACAAAACAGGAGAAAATAGACCAAATCTTTTAGAAAAAGTATTTTGCTATTCTAAAATGTTATCTTCTGATGTAGATGCAGGTTATGATCCATTATATAGCAGTGTTTCGGATAGACAAAATAGTGGATACTTATCAAAAGGTATTACCTTAAATAAATATACAGGAGCAAGAGGAAAATCAGGCGCATCCGATGCCAATGCAGAATTTGTTGCATGGGTAAGAAACCTTTTAGAAGCAAATCAAATTAAATACCAAGTATCAGAACTTGGAAAAGTAGATGTAGGGGGAGGAGGAACCATTGCTTACATTTTAGCCAATAAAGGAGTAGATGTAATCGATTGTGGTGTTCCAGTACTTTCTATGCACGCACCATATGAAGTAACTAGTAAATTTGATATTTATGAAGCATATAGAGCTTATAAAGCTTTTTGGTTAAAAGATTAACCAGTGCTAAAGGTGTCAAAGTAACAGCACCAAAAGATTCGGTTCTTTTTGAGCAAAAAAGAACCGAATCTTTTGGTGCTGTTTTGTGCTTTTTCACAAAATTCGACAAAATTCATACTATAGAAATAGGATAGATAACAATATTTTACGACTTAAAAACATAACTTAAGGAGGAAGAAATAAAATGGAAATATTATCAATTAAAAATATAAGTAAAAAGTACCAGAACAAAGAAGGAGAAGTATTAGCCATTCAGAATGTAAATTTAAATATCAAACAGGGAGAATTCGTAAGTATCATTGGTCCGAGTGGATGTGGAAAATCTACACTTCTTTCGATAATAGCAGGATTAGAAGAAAAAACAGCCGGAGAAATCTACATAGAAGGAGAAAAAATAACAGGAATATCACCAAAAATAGGCTATATGTTACAAAGAGACTGTTTATTGGAATGGAGAACAATACTTAGTAATGTCATGTTTGGCTTAGAAATTAAAGGAAAAAAAGATGAAGCATCCAAAAACTATGTAGAAAAATTATTAAAAAAATATGATTTATATGATTTTAAAGACAAATACCCCTCTGAATTATCAGGAGGAATGAGGCAAAGAGTAGCCCTAATTCGAACACTTGCGGTAAATCCTAAAATTTTATTATTAGACGAAGCATTTTCTGCATTAGATTATCAAACCAGAATCATGGTAACAAACGACATTTATAACATTTTGCGAAAAGAAGGAATTACAGCCTTAATTGTAACACATGACATTTCAGAAGCAATTAGTATGTCTGACAGAATAGCCGTTTTAAGTAAAAGACCAGGAACGGTAAAGGCAATTCACCAAATTGATTTTGAAATGGAAAATCGAAATCCAATCAATTGTAGAGAAAATCCTAAATTTAGTAAATATTTTAATACCTTATGGAAGGAGCTGGGTGTAGATGAATAAACAAATGATTTCACAAGAAAGGAAACAATATTTAAAAACAAAAAAATGTAAAAAATATTTAGTACTAATAACACAAATTGTGATATTAGTAGCCTTTATTGCCATATGGGAAATTTTGGCAGACAAAAAAATAATAGACAGTTTTATTATGAGTCAGCCAAGTAGAATATTAGATACATTCCTAAATTTAGGGTCAAATGATTTACTAAAACACATTGGAGTTACCGTATACGAAACAGTAGTTGGATTTTTAGTAGGAACAGGATTAGGGATTGTGATTGCAATTATCTTATGGTGGTCAGATTTTCTGGCAAAAGTTTTTGAACCTTATTTAGTTATATTAAATAGTTTACCAAAAGTTGCCCTAGGACCTGTTATTATCATATGGGTGGGGGCAGGAACGCCAGCCATTATTGTAATGGCAGTTGCCATATCGCTTGTTGTAACCATTTTAGAAAATTTAAATGGATTTTTAAAAACAGACAAAGAAGTCATTAAAATGGCAAAAACCTTTCAAGCAAGCAAATTTCAAATTCTTACCAAAATTGTGATACCTGCCAATCTCTCTACTTTTATTAATTCATTAAAAGTAAATATTGGGCTTTCCCTAGTTGGCGTTATATCAGGAGAATTTTTAGTATCTAAAGCAGGACTTGGTTATTTGATTGTATATGGAGGGCAAGTCTTTAAATTAGATTTAGTCATGACAAGTGTTATTATATTAGGGATAGTTGCAGGAATTATGTATGCGGCAGTATTACTATTAGAAAAATTTATCTTATATTCTAAGAAATTTAAATAAAGTTAAAAAACAATTTCTTGCATTTCACACATTAAAACGACAAACATAAAATATAGAAGAAAAAATTTTAGGAGGTGTGAAATGCATAAAAAAAGAAAATTATACATCATTGTAATTATTTTATTAGTTCTTTTAGCCATAGGAATTGTGATACTAACCAGAAAAACAAACACAGAAGAAGCCAAACTAAAAACCATACAAGTCAATGAAGTAACTCGTTCTGTTTTCTATGCCCCACAATATGTAGCCATTCATAATGGATATTTTGAAGAAAATGGAATGAAAATTGAACTAACAACCGGTCAAGGAGCAGATGCCGTTATGACAGCAGTACTAGCAGACCAATGTGACATAGGTTTTGCAGGACCAGAAGCTTCTATTTATGTTTATAATGAAGGAAAAGAAGACTATACCCAAGTATTTGCTCAAATGACCAAAAAAGATGGTTCCTTTTTAGTAGCCAAAACCCAAACAGACAATTTTAGCTGGCAGGATGTAATCGGAAAAACTGTCATTCCAGGAAGAAAAGGTGGCGTGCCATATATGACATTAGAATATGTACTTAAGAAAAATGGCATAGATCCACAAAAAGATACTACATTAGATGATAGTATCAAATTCGATTTGATGGCAGGTGCTTTTGCAAGTGGAGATGCAGAATATGTTACCTTATTTGAACCAACCGCATCTTTAACCGAGCAAGAAGGAAAAGGCTATATTGTAGCATCTGTTGGAGAAGAAGCGGGAGAAATACCATATACAGCGTATTTTGCTAAAAAAAGCTATATTGAAAATAATGAAGATATCATTCAAAAATTTACAGATTCCATTTATAAAGGTCAGCAATGGGTAAAAGAACATTCTTCAGAAGAAATAGCAGAAGTGGTGCAAGAATTTTTCCCAGACACGGATTTAGAATTACTTGCAACAGCGATTCAAAGTTATAAAGATATTGATGCGTGGAAAGAAGATCCGATTTTAAAAGAAGAAGATTTTAATCGTTTGCAAGAAGTAATGACTATGGCAGGGGAATTAGAAGAAAATGCGCCATATGATAAAATTGTAAATAACCAATATGCAGAGAAGGCCATGGAAAAATAAAAGAAAATGTCTTTATTTTTAATTTTCAAATTAAAATATTGAAAAAATTGATAAAAAGATTAGCGAAGAGGCAGGATTTATTCCTGCCTCCTTTTAAAACTATACAAATTTAATAAGATAACTATTTATGGTTGACAAAAACAAACAAATATTCTATAATGTAGGCGGAGATGGTAAAAATGCAAAGACAAATCTTACACGTTGATGTAAATAACGCCTTTTTAAGCTGGACAGCAATAGAAATGCTTAAAAATGGA
>CALXRH010000144.1 GCA_944390625.1 uncultured Clostridia bacterium | reverse complement strand
ATCTTTCGTTAAAATCATATATAAAATCTCCCTTCTTACTATATATTTTAAATTTGCTATATCTACCATTTTCCTCTATTTTTAACCACTTTAATGGTCATCCTGTAAATATTTTAACATACTAATTGTTTGTGTTCAATATTTTATTACATTTGTAACACAAATGTAATATTTTTGTAATTTTATCGAAATATTTATATATATTTCTCTTTTTTATATTAATAGTTTTCCTTGGTTTTGAAAAAATAATACCTTTTTAAAAGAAATTTTTAACTAAAAAAATTTCCCCATTTAATTGTGTGAATGAAATAATTCGCGTACAAGTTCTTAACTTATGAAATGAAGCAATTTGCATTGAAAATAAAACATAGCCCCCAGAAAAAGAAAAGTAGCTGAATTCGAAAAAAACCAGAGATTTCTTATCAATCTCTGGTTTTACTCATCTTTTAAATCCTCTTATACATTTAATCCTTTTCTTCCAGCATAAATAGCCGCATTTCCTAAATCGTTTTCAATATTTAATAATCTATTATATTTAGCAACTCTATCTGTTCTGCAAGGTGCTCCTGTTTTGATTTGTCCTGCATTGGTTGCAACTGCAACATCAGCAAGTGTTGTATCTTCTGTTTCTCCAGATCTGTGTGATACAACTGCTGTATAGCCATTCTTTTTAGCAAGTTCAATGGCATCTAGTGTTTCTGTTAAAGTTCCAATTTGATTTAATTTAATTAAAATACTATTGGTTACTCCTAAATCTAATCCTTTTTGTAATCTCTTGATATTGGTTACAAATAAGTCATCTCCAACTAATTGAACTTTCTTTCCTAGTCTGTCAGTTAATTTTTTCCATCCATCCCAGTCTTCTTCTGCTAATCCATCTTCTACAGAGATAATTGGGTAACGTTTGCATAAATCTTCGATAAAGTCTATCATTTCATCACAAGTTTTAGTAACTCCTATTTTCCAGAAATGATATTGTCCATCTTTTCCGATTTTCTTTGCTTCATCATACATTTCTGTTGCAGCACAGTCTAATGCTAAAGCTACTTCTTCTCCTGGTTTGTATCCAGCTTTTTCAATAGCTTGCATAATTAAAGATAATGCTTCATCTTCGTCTTTTACGTTTGGTGCAAATCCTCCTTCATCTCCAACAGCAGTAGATAATCCTTTTTCTTTTAATACTTTCTTTAAGTTATGATAAATTTCTGCTCCCATTCTCATACATTCAGAAAATGTTTTTGCTCCTACTGGCATAATCATAAATTCTTGGATACTTAAAGTAGAATCTGCATGTTTTCCACCATTCATGATGTTCATCATTGGAGTTGGAAGGATTTTGGCATTTACTCCACCAATGTAGTTATATAATTCCATTCCTAATGAATCTGCTGCTGCTTTAGCTACAGCAAGAGATACTCCAAGGGTTGCATTAGCTCCTAATTTTCCTTTATTTTCGGTTCCGTCTAATTCAATTAAGGTTTTGTCTAAGGTTACTTGGTCATAAGCATTCATGCCAAGTATTTTTTCTCTGATGATAGTATTTACGTTTTCTACAGCTTTTAAAACACCTTTTCCTAAATATCTTTCTTTGTCTCCATCACGTAATTCTACCGCTTCAAAACTTCCTGTTGAAGCTCCTGATGGTACCATGGCAACTCCTTCACTTCCATCTTCTAAGACTACCTCTACTTGTACGGTTGGGTTTCCTCTTGAGTCTAAAACCTCTAATGCTCTTACTTCATCAATTTCTAAATATTCTTTCATTTTAATATTCCTCCTTAAAATTTTTATTTTAAAATTTGATTTTTATTTTTTTCTTCTTCTTTAAGTCTTTTTTCTTCTGCTTTTTTGGCTTTTTCTTGACGTTTTTTATTTCTTTTTTCTTCTAACTCTGCTGCCTTTATTTCCTGCTCTTTTTGTTTTTCTTGGGCTGCTTGGATTTCTCTATCAAAACCGACTACATTATTTAAATTCTTTAAATACATACCTGTTTGGTATTCTTCTTTTTTTATTTTTTCTGCTTCTTTTTTGTGTAAATATTTATCAAGAATCTTTCTATCTTCTTTTATTTCTCCACCTATATGTAAATATTTATACCTCCAAATGACATGTCTTACATAACTGGCATATTCTTCTTGACTAATTTTATTATAATAGTATTCTACCTTAAATCTACAATTAGCAATGGATAAGGTAAGATTTGTCCATAACTCTTGTTCTGTATCGACAAAATCCTGTCTTAAATCTTTTATGGTTTGATATAAAACATCTACTATTTTTAAATATTCTGTTTCATTGATGTTGAATTTTTTCGGTACTTCATAGACATTTACTGGTTTCTTTTTTAATAACCCTTTGGGAAGATAATAAAAATACATCTCTCCTGTTTGAACATCTCCTGGTCTATCTACTACAGAGGCATAAAGATAGATTTCGTCCCATTTTTCTGGTATGAGATCAAACAAGCATGTTTGAATTTTTTCATATTTGTCTTTCATGTTTTTGGTAGTTCTAAGCATTTCTCATTCTTCTTTTGCCAATAGCTCTGTTCCTATTGGCATTCCCCCTTTCTTCTTGTCTTATTATTTTTCGATTAAACTTTGTCCTGTCATTTCTTCTGGCTTTTCAATTCCCATTAGTTCTAACATAGTTGGTGCAATGTCTGCTAGTTTTCCTTCTTTTAATTTTACATTTTCTTTTTCTGATATTAAAATAAGTGGTACTAAATTGGTTGTATGAGCTGTGTGTGGCTCTCCTGTTTTGTAATCTATCATTTGTTCTGCATTTCCATGGTCTGCTGTAATAATTAGGTTAGCTTTTTGGGCGATAACTGCGTCGATTACTTTTTGTGCACATTCATCAACCGTTTCTACTGCTTTTATGGCTGCTGGTAAACTTCCTGTATGTCCTACCATATCTGGATTTGCATAATTTAAAATGATACAATTGTATTTTTTGGAATTTATGGCTTCTACTACTTTTTCTGTTACTTCATAAGCACTCATTTCTGGCTTCATGTCATAGGTTTCTACTTTAGGAGATGGAACTAAAATTCGATCTTCTCCTTCGTATTGCTTTTCTTCTCCACCATTAAAGAAGAAGGTTACATGGGCATATTTTTCGGTTTCCGCAATTCTAAGTTGTTTTCCACCATTTTTGCTAACCACTTCTCCTAATGTGTTTTTAATGGCTTCTTTTTTGAATGCAATATGAACATTTGGCATGGTTTCGTCATAACTTGTGAAACATACAAAATATAAATTCATTTTTTTGGTTTCAAATTCTTTAAAGTCTGGGTCTACTAAGCTACGCGTAATTTGTCTTGCTCTGTCTGGTCTAAAGTTGAAAAATATGACAGAATCTCCATCTTCTATGGTAGCTACTGGCTTATCTCCATTGGTAATAACGGTTGGTTCTACAAATTCATCAAATACTTCTTTTTGATAAGAACTTTCGATAGCATGAATACTAGAACCAGATTTTTCGCCTTCTCCATTTACCATAGCTGCATAAGCTTTTTGAATTCGGTTCCAACGTTTGTCTCTATCCATTGCGTAAAATCTACCGGATATGGTGGCTATTTTTCCGACTCCTTTTTCTTTCATTTTTTCTTCTAGTTCTTGTATATAGTTTTCTGCCGATGCTGGTGGTGTGTCTCTTCCATCTAAGAAACAGTGAACATATACATTTTCAAAGTCTCTTCTTTTTGCCATCTCTAATAGACCATATAAGTGTCTATTGTGACTATGCACTCCTCCATCTGATACTAAGCCCAATATATGAAGTTTGGAATTGTTTTTTTTGCAGTTTTCTATGGCTGCTACAAATTCTTCGTTACTAAAGAAGTCTCCATCTTCAATGGATTTGGTTATTCTAGTTAATTCTTGGTATACAATTCTTCCTGCTCCAATATTGGTATGACCTACTTCTGAATTTCCCATTTGACCTTCTGGAAGTCCTACCGCTAATCCACTTGCTGCAATTTTGGTACAAGGATGTTTTTTCATTAGTTTGTCGATATTAGGGGTATTGGCTAATTTTACGGCATTTCCTTCTTTGTTTGGATTGTCGCCAAATCCATCTAATATCATTAGCATTGTTAATTTGCTTTCCATAAATTTGCTTCCTTTCTTTTTGATTTTCCTATTCTTATTGAAATATATTTATTCCGTTTTTACTTCCTCTTCTATCATTTGTTGGTACTTTTTGTCTTTTTGGATTACGATATTGTTATTTTGGCAAAATTCTTTTAAATCAATATAACAATCTTCTAAAATATTTACCTTGGCTTTTTCATCTAGGTAACACACTTGCTTTATCTGATAGATTCCTTCTTTGCTTAGTGTTAATATCATGATGCTTTGTTCTTCTAAAGAGACCATCCAATATTCTTTGATTCCATATTTTTGGTATAATTGTAGTTTATCCATTCTGTCATGTCTTGTATTCGATGGTGATAAAATTTCGATTGCTAAGTCTGGTGCTCCTAAAATGTTTTTTTCTGTAATTTTGTTTTGGTCACATATCACCATGATGTCTGGTTGTACGACATTGAATTCTTTACTGTTGTCAATTGCTCCTGATAATTTAACATCTAATGGTGAAACAAACGCTCTACATTTTTTTCCTTTTAAATAGGTTTTTAATTGGTAGTAGATTTCTCCTACTAGTTCTTGATGGGATACACTTGGACTTGCCATTAAATATGGCACTCCTTCAATTAATTCATATCTTTTGTCATCGTCAAACTCTAATAAGTCTGCATACGAAATTTTTTCTGGTTCTAAATCCAACGCTAAATTGTTGCTCATTTTTTCTTTCCTCTCTTTCTCCATTTGATTTAGCCCCTCCTTATTATTAATTGCCAAAATATGAATCCATGTAATCCAAAGATTTGTTTCGTAAATTTATTCTTATTTATACCTTATGTGCTTTATTTGTTGTAATTTACTATTTTTTCAAATGTTTCTGCCTTTAGGCTTGCTCCACCAATCAAGCCTCCGTCAATATCTGTCATTTCCAATAACTCTTTGGCATTTTCTGGTTTCATACTTCCACCGTATTGTATTATAACTCTATCTGCCACATTTTGTCCATAGATTTCGGCAATTTTTTCTCTTATTTTTTTACAAGCTTCATTTGCATCTTGGCTTGTTGCTGTTTTTCCTGCACCAATTGCCCAGATTGGTTCATAAGCAATTATTGTGTTTGTAACTTGCTCATTTGTTAAACCATCTAGTGCTTTTTGGGTTTGATTTGTTATTATATCAAATGCTTTTCCAGATTCTCTTTCTTCTAAAGTTTCTCCTACACATACAATTGGTTTTAATTCATTTGCAAATGCTGCTTTTATTTTTTTATTTACCATTTCATCTGTTTCAGCAAAATATTGTCTTCTTTCGGAATGTCCGATTATCACATATTCTACACCAATTGCTTTTAACATTTTTCCTGAAACTTCTCCTGTGTAAGCTCCTTTTTCTTCAAAGTGCATATTTTGTGCTCCTATTTTGATGTTTGTGCCTTGTGCTGTAAGTAAACTGTAAAATAAATCAGTATATGGCACACAAAGTACTACTTCACAATCTGCTTCTTTTACCATTGGTGCTAAATTGGTTATCATACTGATTGCTTCATTTGGAAGCATATTCATTTTCCAGTTTCCAGCGATTACTTTTCTTCTCATAGTAAATTTACCTCCATTTATTAATATAGTTTAGCATCTTATTATTTGTCTTGCAAAGCTTCAATTCCTGGTAATTTTTTTCCTTCTAAAAATTCAAGTGATGCTCCTCCACCGGTTGAAATGTGTGTCATTTTTTCAGCTAATCCTGCTTTTTCTACGGCTGATGCTGAATCTCCTCCTCCAATTATTTTAATGGCATCAATATTTCCTAATGTTTTTGCTATTTCATTGGTTCCTACCGCAAATTGGTCAAATTCAAATACACCAAGAGGTCCATTCCAAACAATGGTTTTTGCATTTTGTAATTCTTGGCTGTATAATTTTATGGTTTCTTCTCCAATATCTAAACCTTCCCAACCATCTGGTATTTCCGTTGATTTTACGGTTTTACTTTCTGTGTCTGCTTTAAATTCTTTTCCTATTTTTGTATCTACTGGTAATAGTAGTTTTACTCCTTTTTCTTTTGCTTTTTCCATTAATTCTAAAGCTAAATCACATTTGTCTTCTTCACAAATAGAGTCTCCTACATTATATCCTTGGGCTTTAAAGAATGTGTATGCCATTCCTCCACCAATCATTAAGATATCTACTTTTTCTAATAAATTGTCAATCACACCGATTTTGTCTGATACTTTGGAACCGCCAAGAATAGCTACAAATGGTCTTTCTGGATTTTCTAGGGCCTCTCCTAAAAATTTAAGTTCTTTTTCGATTAAAAATCCAGATACAGTTGGTAAAAAGTGTGTTACTCCTTCTGTAGATGCGTGCGCTCTATGAGCTGTTCCAAATGCGTCATTGACAAATATTTCTCCAAATGAAGCTAATTTTTTAGCAAATTCTAAGTCATTGTCTGTTTCTTCTCTGTGAAATCTTACATTTTCTAGTAACAGAATTTCTCCGTTTTTTAGGTTTTGCGCTTTTGCTTTGGCATCTTCTCCTACTACATCTTTTGCCATTTTAACTTCGATTCCTAATAAGTTTGATAATTCTTTAGCTACTGGTTTTAAAGAGTATTCTGGTTTGAATTCGCCTTTTGGTCTGCCTAAGTGTGAACATAGTACAATTTTACAATTTTGTTCTAATAGATATTTTATGGTAGGCAAGGCTGATACGATTCTTCTGTTATCGGTAATATTTTGATTTTCGTCCATTGGGACATTAAAATCACATCTAACTAATACTCTTTTATCTTTTAAATCGATATCTTTTATTGTTTTTTTATTCATACTAAAACTTCCTTTCTTAATTCAAGAGAAAAAAGCTAGGCGGTAACAAGCTTTTCCCGCCACCTTCTAGCTTTTTTTATTTTATCCTAATTCTGCAAAGTATTTTATGGTTCTTACCATTTGGCTTGTATAAGAATTTTCATTATCATACCAAGATACAACTTGAACTTGATATAGGTCATCTCCTATAGGCATACACATGGTTTGTGTACTATCAAATAGTGAACCATATTTCATTCCAATTACATCTGAAGATACTAATAATTCTTCTGTATAACCATAAGATTCGTTTGATGCTGCTTTCATAGCAGCATTGATGGATTCTATTGTAATATCTTTTCCTTTTACTACTGCTGTTAAGATAGTAGTTGAGCCAGTTGGTACTGGAACACGTTGAGCAGAACCGATTAATTTTCCATTTAATTCTGGAATAACTAAACCAATTGCTTTGGCAGCTCCTGTAGAGTTTGGTACAATGTTTACAGCTGCTGCTCTTGCTCTTCTTAAATCTCCTTTTCTATGTGGTCCATCTAGTATCATTTGGTCACCTGTGTATGCATGGATAGTTGACATGATTCCAGATTGGATTGGTGCATAGTCATTTAAAGCTTTTGCCATTGGTGCTAAGCAGTTTGTAGTACAAGATGCTGCTGAGATGATTTTGTCTTCTGGTGTTAATGTTTTTTCATTTACACCATATACAATAGTAGGTAAATCTTTTCCTGCTGGTGCTGAAATAACAACTTTTTTAGCTCCTGCGTTGATATGAGCAGTTGCTTTTTCTTTGCTGGTATAGAAACCTGTACATTCTAATACTACATCTACTCCAATTTCTTCCCATGGAAGTTCATTGGCATCTGCTTTGGCATATATTTTTATTTCTTTTCCATCTACTGTTATAGAGTCTTCTCCTGCAACTACGGTGTCTGCTTTTTCATATCTTCCTTGTGCTGAATCGTATTTTACTAAATGTGCAAGCATTTTTGGACTAGTTAAGTCATTGATTGCAACGATTTCATATCCTTCTGCTCCAAACATTTGTCTAAATGCTAGACGTCCAATACGTCCAAAACCATTAATGGCTACTTTTACTGACATAAAAAATTCCTCCTTTAACATACTATGTAGGTATGTTTTTACTTTTTTGTTATTCTTTCCCTTTTCGGGCAATTTTATTCTATAACAATAAATAAAATATTTCAAGTCTTTTTGGTAAAAAACTTGAAATACTATTTTTTGAATAATTACCATTCATAGGCTATGAATGGTAAAATTTTAAACTCAATGAAAATTGTTTATGAAATTGCAAAAGTACTAAAAGATATCATCGATATATTTCGTTGATAAAAAAACAGGCATTTTGCACCAAATGCCTGTTTTTTGATGATTTTTTTATCATCATAGGACCTTCCTTAAAGGTTTGAACTTCATAAAGTCTTTTCTATATTTTATTATACTATAAAAATTAAAAATTGCAATATCATTTTTAAAAAAAACAAAAAAATCGTTCAACAAAATTCGATAGAATGCAAAACTTTTTTTATTTCATCTGTAGTCGATAATTTTAAAACCGTATCGGCAAGTTTTTTACAATCTTCGAAGTTTAACTCTCTTATTAATTTTCTAGCACCTAAAATTTTATTGGCATTCATTGAAAATTCATCTAACCCCAAGCCAACAAGCAAAGGAATAAAGGCCAAATCTCCTGCTGCTTCTCCACACATACCACATAAAATATGGTTTTTATGGGCACTTTCTATTACATATTTGATTAAACGAATCACAGCTGGGTGAAAATGACTATATAAATTAGCAACTTTTTCATTCCCTCTTTCTACTGCGACAGTATACTGAATCAAATCATTGGTTCCAATACTAAAAAAGTCACATTCTTTTGCCAATTCTTCTGCTAAGATCGCAGCAGATGGTATTTCAATCATAATTCCTACTTCAATATCTTCTTGAAAAGGAACTTGTTTGTTTCTTAGTTCTTCTTTTACTTCTTCAATTATTTGTTTAGCCTCTCTTAACTCCTCTAGAGAAGAAATCATCGGTAACATAATCGCTAAATTTCCATAATGGCTTGCTCTTAAAATAGCTCTTAACTGTACTTTAAATAATGGGATATTATCTAAGTAAATTCGAATGGCTCGATAACCTAGAAAAGGGTTTTTCTCTTTTGGCAGTTTCATATATTTTAATTCTTTGTCTCCCCCAATATCTAAAGTTCGAATAATAATCTTTTGGTTTGGCATTTTTTCTGCGACTTTCTTGTAAGCTTCAAACTGCTCTTTTTCGGTTGGAAAATCTTCGGAATCCATATATAAAAATTCACTTCTAAATAATCCAATTCCTTCTGCCGTATTTTTAAGGGCAATGGAAACATCTTGTACCCCACCAATATTGGCTAATAATTCTACTTGATGTCCATCTTTTGTCATGGATTTTTCATTTTTATAATTTTCTAATTGTTCTTTTTCCCATTTTAATTTTTCTTTTATTTCTCGTAGTCTTGTACATTCTTCTTCAGATGGATTAATAAAAACTTCTCCTGTTCCTCCATTCATGGCAATAAAATCATTTTCTTGCATTTGTCCCATTGCCTGCTTAATTCCTCCTACTGCCGGAATTCCGTGAGTTCTTGCCATAATTGCCATATGAGAATTTGCGCCACCTTCTTCTGTGATAATTCCTTCTATATTTTTTAAATCTAATTTGGCAGTATCTGATGTGGTTAATTCTTTTGTAACAAGAATACTGTTAGGAGGTAATTTCGATAAATTAATTTCTTCTTTATTTAATATTTTATTTAATACTTTTTTCTTCATATCGGCAATATCTCTACTTCTTGCTGCCATATAAGGGTCATCGATTTCTTCAAACATTTTGATAATCTTTTGAAACCCTTTATCGACTCCGTATGCTGCATTGCATTTTTCTTGTTCTATGATTTTAATAGTTTCTTCTACTAAATTCGGATCTTGTAAAATCATTAAATAAGCTTGCATAATTTCTTTTTCTGTTCCAGTTAATTTTTCAACTAAACTAGCTGTTTCTTCTTCTACTGCTTTCAGTGCTTTTTGAAAAATTTCTTTTTCTGCTTCTACATTGTCTATTTTGATTTTTTCAGGTTTAATTTTTTCTTTTTTTAAAAGGATGACTTTTCCTAGTCCAATCCCATCCGAAATTCCATTTCCTTTTAGCATCACGTTTCCTCCTTGTTTATTCTCCTAATTGATTTGCAAAAACATTTTTAAGTTCTTCCATTGCTTCTTCTTCCTTTTCTCCATCACATACGATTTCTAATTCTGTTTTTGATTTAATCCCTGCTGCCATAATCATAAGAGGCGATTTTGCATTAATTTCTTTTTCCTTTACGATAAGGCTAACCTTACAAGGATATTTCATTGCTATTTTAGAAATTTCTGTTGCAGGTCTTGCATGAAGACCTGTTTCATTATCAATTTTCACACTTTCTTTTATCATAAAATCTTCCTTTCTGAGTGATTGGGAGCCATTGGGACCCAATTACTCCCAATCACCACTATCACGCTTACCATACATTTTTCTTTAATAAAACCATAATAGCTGCTGCAACAACAGAACCAGCTGCTAGAGAAATAGCATACCATCCCCAATTTCCAATTAATGGTAAAACAAAAATTCCTCCATGTGGTGCCATTAAAGTACAATTAAATGCCATGGACAAGGCTCCTGCAACACCAGAGCCTACTACACAGGCAGGTAACACACGAATTGGGTCACTAGAGGCAAATGGTATGGCGCCTTCTGAAATAAAAGATAGTCCCATTACATAATTTAACAAACCTGCTTGTCTTTCCTTTTTTGGTAATTTTTTAGGAAAGAAAGTAGCAATTAGGGCAATGGCAAGTGGTGCTACCATTCCTCCAATCATAACAGCTGCCATAATTTCATAATGTCCTTCTGCAAGCATTCCTGTTCCAAAAGTATAAGCTGCTTTATTAACAGGTCCTCCTAAGTCAACAGACATCATACCTGCTAAGATAGCTCCTAATATTACTTTATTTACACCACTTAAAGAAAATAGGAAATTGTTTAAGCCTGTATTAATCGCTGCGACAAATGGATTAATCAGTAACATAATAATTCCTATTAGCAAAATCCCTGCCACCGGATAAATTAAAATGGTTCTGATTCCTTCTAAGCTTTTTGGCATAAAACTAAATACTTTTCTTAAAAATAAAATAACAAGACCACCTAAAAATCCTGCAATTAAAGCTCCCAAAAATCCAGAACTGACTAGTACTTCATCTGGGTTACTAAAAGAGGTAAAAGTAGTTCCTGCTTTTGCAATGGCTCCGACCGACAAATCCTACTACTAATCCTGGTCTATCTCCAATACTCATAGCAATATAGCCTGCTAGAATTAATAGCATAAAATCAAATGCCATACCACCAATTGTTTTAAAAAATGCAGCGATTGGAGTATTCATACCAAAATTAGAAGGGTCAATAGAGTAATCATCTAGTAAAAAAGAAATAGCAATTAAAATTCCTCCTCCTACTACAAATGGTAACATATGTGTAACACCATTCATTAGGTGATTATAAATATTTCCTCTTTTGCCTCCATTTTGAGAGGTTTCTTCTTCGTTTTTCTCATGATGATAAATGGGAATTTCCTTTTTTTGATTTAAAGCTTTTTCAATTAATTCTTTTGGTTTATGAATACCATCTGATACTCTTGCCATAAGAACTCTTTTCCCGTCAAATCTTGCTAAATCTACATTCACATCTGCTGCAATAATAATTGCTTTTGCTTTTTTTATTTCTTCTTCTGTTAGTCTATTTTTTGCTCCTGATTGTCCTTGGGTTTCGATTTTAATAGAAACACCAAGCTCTTTTCCCATTTGTTCTAAGCTTTCTGCTGCCATATAGGTATGGGCAATTCCGGTGGGACAAGCAGTAATTCCTAGTATTTCGTAAGAATCTTTTTCTTCTTTATTTTCTTCCGACTTTTCTTGTTCTGTTTTATCAATAATACTTAAAAATTCTTCTTTCGATTTTGCTTGTAACAATTCTTTACGAAATTTTTCGTCCATCAGTAAAGTAGATAAACGGCTTAAAACATCAAGATGGACATTTTCTTTGGTATTTGGTGCTGCAATTAAAAATAATAATTTTACGGGTTTTCCATCTAATGCATTAAATTCTACACCATCTGGAATTACCATTGCTGCAATACCTGGTTTTTCAATACATTCTCCTTTTCCATGTGGAATGGCAATTTCTTCTCCTATTCCTGTTGAACCTTCTTCTTCTCTTTTCCTTACTAAATTTAAGTATTCCTCTTGATTTCGAATATTGCCATTATTGACCATTAATTCTACTGCCTTTTGGAGTACCTCATCCTTGGTTGATGCATTTACATGTAAGTCGATTGAATCTTCTTTGATTAAATCTGTAATTTTCATAACCCTAATTTTCCTTTCTAACCTTATTTATACCATTTAAATTCTTGCCTGAGTATTTTATCAATTTCCTCCTTTGTAGCAAGTGAAATAGAATTTACGGTTGCTGTCGCTGTAGCAGTTCCTAAATCAAGTGCTTTTTCATAATCTCCATATAGCTCAAATCCGGCTATAAATCCTGCTACCATAGAGTCTCCTGCTCCCACTGTATTTATTTTTTTTGCGGTGCGTATCACTTCTTTTTTATACTTTTTTCCATTTTCATCTAACAAAATAGAACCTTGACTTCCCATCGATACTAATACATTTTTAGCTCCTTTTTGCTGTAATTTCTCGGCATAGAAAAAAGCATCTTCTTGCGTTGAAATTTTAACCTGAAATATTTCTCCTAATTCTTCTTGATTTGGTTTTATTAAAAACGGATGATATGGTAATGTATTT
Source organism: uncultured Clostridia bacterium (assembly GCA_944390625.1). Lineage (GTDB taxonomy): Bacteria > Bacillota > Clostridia > TANB77 > CAG-508 > CAG-269. Next base: position 1,867 of record CALXRH010000144.1, on the reverse strand, counting down.
AACAACAAATTTCCTGTTGCATCTACAATAATTTTCGTTCCTTTTGGCGATAGTTTCTCACAAATGTTTTTATAAATATTTTCGGGTACTCCTTCTGGAATACTTCCCGCTAATATTAGCGTATCTTCTTCCTGTATTTTTTCTATTTTTTGAAGTAATAACTTGATACCAAATTCATCGATAAATGGCCCTTTACTATTAATAGCAGTTTCTTCTGCTTCTGTTAAAATTTTCACATTAATTCTGGATGTATCATTTTGTATTTGAATAAAATCTGTATCAACTCCATATTCTTTTACTTTTCTTTCAATTTCTTCTCCCACAAAACCTGCTATAAAACCCATGGCAGTAGAATCTATTTCTAGCATTTTTAAAAGAATTGAAACATTAATTCCCTTTCCACCTGGTAAAATATGTGTTTTGTTGCTTCGATTAATTTCTCCTATTTGAAAATTTCCGCATTTCTAGTACATAATCTAATGCCGGATTAAAGGTTATGGTATAAATCAATTTTTTTTATCCTTTTTTATAAATCTCTTTATTTAAAATATTTCCAAAAAAAAAGCAAAATATTCATTTTTGAATATTTTGTTTTTTAAAAATATCAAGCCATTTTTTCTTTCATTCGAACTAATGTGTTTAATGCATCAATTGGTGTCAATTCATTTAAATTTACCATATCTAATTCATGGGCTACTTCAGCTAATTTATAGTTAAATAAATCAAATTGACCTTCAACCTTTTTCTTGTCTTGTTTTTCTGGCTTTTTATCTTTTAAAATACTTTTTCTTTCTAAAGATTTTAAAATTTCATTGGCACGCTTGGTAACTTCTTTTGGAACACCTGCCAGTTTGGCAACATGTACACCATAACTTTCATCTGTTCCACCTTTTACAATTTTTCTTAAGAAAATGATGTCTTCTCCTTTTTCTTTTACTGCTACTGAATAATTTTTGATTCCATTCTTTTCTTCTTCTAAGGTTGTCATTTCATGGTAATGTGTTGCAAATAATGTTTTGGCCCCACATTTGGTTTTATCTGCTATATATTCTGCAACAGCCCATGCAATCGATAAACCATCATATGTCGAAGTTCCTCTTCCAATTTCATCTAGTATGACTAAGCTATTTTGGGTAGCTTCTTTTAGGATAGTTGCCACTTCCATCATTTCTACCATAAAGGTACTTTGTCCCATACTTAAGTCATCTGATGCTCCTACTCTTGTAAAGATTTTGTCTACTACACCTATGGTTGCAGATGTTGCAGGTACAAAACTTCCTACTTGTGCCATTAGGGTAATTAGAGCAACTTGTCTCATATAGGTAGATTTTCCTGCCATATTGGGTCCTGTGATAATGGCTAGGCGATTTTCGTCTTCATCTAAATAAGTATCATTGGAGATAAATTCGCCACTTGGTAACATTTTTTCGATAACCGGATGTCTTCCTTCTTTGATATCTAGGATACCTTCTTGGTTGATGGTTGGCTTGCAATAGTTCATATCTTCTGCCACTTCTGCAAAAGATACTAATACATCTAGGGTAGATACGGCTTCTGCGGTTTTTTGTAATCGTTTTATGTTTTTGGCAATTTCTTCTCTGATTTGATGAAATGCTTCTAGCTCTAATTTTATGACTTTTTCTTCTGCTCCTAGTATTTGATTTTCCATATTTTTTAGTTCTTCTGTTATGTATCTTTCTCCATTGGTTAGGGTTTGTTTTCTAATATAAGTATCTGGTACCATATTTTTATAGGTATTGGTAACTTCTATGTAATAACCAAAAACTTTATTAAATCCTACTTTTAAGGACTTAATCCCTGTTTTTTCTTTTTCGTCTGCTTCTAATTTCATAAGCCAAGATTTTCC
>CALXRH010000143.1 GCA_944390625.1 uncultured Clostridia bacterium | reverse complement strand
ATCTTCCTGCCCAAGGTTCTACGTCTTTCACAAATTTTCCTGCTTTATCCACTAAATTGATAAAAGTAATTCCATTTTGTTTGGCAACTAAGCTATCATCTTCACCATAAGCAGGGGCAATATGAACAATTCCTGTACCATCTGTTAAAGTTACATAATCCCCGTGGATTACTTCAAAAGCTTTTCCTTCTACAGTTCCAAATGGCATTAATCTTTCATATTTGGTTCCTAAAAGTTCTGCCCCTTTAAAAGTTTCTACAATTTCATATGGTGTTTCTCTTAAAACAACTTCTAGTAAATCTTTGGCTAAAATATAATTTTCATATTGTGGTTCTTCTTCTGTTCCAATATCCGCTTTTACCAAAACATAGTCATAGGTTTGATTTACACAAAGTGCTAAGTTAGATGGAAGTGTCCAAGGAGTTGTTGTCCAAGCTAGAATATAAGTATCTTTTTCCCATCCTTGCTTTTCTTTTACTTTAAATTTTGCAATACAAGTTAAATCTTTTACATCTTTATAACCTTGTGCTACTTCGTGAGAAGAAAGAGCTGTACCACATCTTGGACAATATGGCATAACTTTATGACCTTCATATAATAGCCCTTTTTTCCATAATTCTTTCAAAGCCCACCAAACAGACTCAATATAATCATTATGATAAGTAACATAAGGATGGTCCATATCTACCCAAAAACCAACTTGCTCTGTCATCTTCTCCCAGCTACTTACATATTGGAAAACACTATCTTTACATTCTTTAACAAATTTTTCTACTCCATATTCTTCAATTTGCTCTTTGCCAGAAATACCTAACTTCTTCTCAATCTCCAACTCAACTGGAAGACCATGTGTATCCCAACCTGCTTTACGAGGCACATAATATCCTTTCATAACTTTATATCTTGGTATAATATCTTTCATAACTCTTGTTTCAATATGACCCACATGAGGCATTCCGTTTGCTGTAGGAGGTCCATCATAGAAGGTAAAATATCTTTCTCCTTTGTTTTTGTTAAAATTCTTTTTAATAATATCATTTTGTTTCCAATATTTGGCTACCTTTTTTTCCATACCCACATAGCCATCTGGTAACTCTACTTTTTTATACATAGCAACTTCTCCTTTACATAATATTTTTCATTGGGGACAGTTCTTTTTGCAAAAGGGACAGACCCTTTCGCGAAAGGGTCTGTCCCTTTTGCAAAAAAATTTTACGATTTATAATTTCCGCCTTGCTTTTTTATATCTTGTAACTCAAATCTATACTTTTGTTTTTCATTTGGATATTTTTCATGATCTACTTCTGATAAAAACATATCATAAGGCCTAATATAAAGCTCTTCATTTCCATATAACCCTCTATAAACTACATATTTTTCCTTTGTCTCACTGTGCTGTGCTACATCTTCTACTATATAATAATCTCCTTTAAAGTGTCTGTAAATTCCTTTAATTTTTAATTCATTCATTTTTCTTTTCCTCCCTCTTTAATTTACATAACATTTTTCGTTGGGGACAGACCCCTTTGCAAAAGGGTCTGTCCCTTTTGGAAAAAATGATTTCATAATATCAATATCTTCATAAGTAGTAATTTTTAAGTTAGTGTAACCTCCTTTTATGATTTTTACAGCATATCCTTCTTTTTCAAGTAACATACAATCATCTGTTACATCTTCATTTTGATATTTTTGGTGTAATTCCGCTAAAATTTTTCTATCAAAACATTGCGGTGTTTGTATAATCCATGTATTGCTTCTTTGGGTAGTATTTATTACGATATTATTATCGTCTGTTATTTTTATGGTGTCTTTTGATGGAACTCCTATGGTCACCCCTTTGTAGTCCTTCATATTTTCAATACATTCATTGATGTATTGTTGTTTGATAGCAGGTCTTGCTCCATCGTGAATGATTACTATATCAGAATTTGTTTTTTGAATACAGTTATAAACGGATTGTTTCCTAGAATTCCCACCTATTATTAATTGTATATCTTTATCTTTCTTGCCTAAATCAATTATTTTTTGTACTTGCTCTTTGTCTTCTTTTCTCATGGCGATTAAAATATTGTCCACATATTGGTTTTTATTAAATTCATCTAAACTATAAGATAATACTGTTTTTCCATTTACAAGTTCAAAGTTTTTATTTTTTCCTGTTCCAAATCTAGTACTATTTCCTGCAACTAATATAATTGCTGTAACTGTTTTTTCTCCTATCATCAAATACACCCCCTTTGTGAATTAAATGATGTGCATATATAAGTTTGATGTTTGTTTTTTAAATTATCATATGCCATCTTTGCCATTTTTTTATTTTCAAATATTCCGAAAACACAGGAACCTGAACCAGTCATTAAACTTCCGTATTGCTCCATTTTTTCGTAATTCTTTTTTTAAGTTTTGTATCACATCTTTTTCTTCTACAACTGATTCAAATACATTATATAGATTTTTAGCAATTAACTCTATTTTGTTTTCTTCTAATGCCTTTATCATTTTCTTCGTATTTTTTTCTTGGATGAGATTTTTTTGTGCGTCTAATTTTTGATACATTTCCTTTGTGTTACAGGCTAGTTTCGGTTTGATAATGACTATATAATATTTAAAGTTTGTAGAAATCGGTGTTATCATATCTCCAATTCCTTCTGCTTTTACTGCTTGATTATAAAGGCAAGGTACAACATCTGCTCCTAGTGATTTTCCAATGTTTACAATTTCTTTTTGCGATAATTTTAAGTCAAATAATTGATTCATTCCTAAAATGAAACTTGCACAATCTGTACTTCCACCAGCTAGCCCTGCTTGCATAGGAATTTTTTTGTTGACTTTTACATAAATGCCAGATATATTTTTATACGTTTCTTTCATTTTTTGATAGGCTTTATAAATGATATTTTCTTCATTGTTTAATTCTGAAATATTGGTTTGAAGCTCTAACTTATTTGTTTTGTTTTTTCTTATATATAGTTCATCATATAAATTGATTTTTTGAAAAACAGATTCTATATTATGATAACCATCTTCCCTTATTCCAGTTACTTCTAAATTTAGATTAACCTTTGCTCTAGCTTTTCTATATATTTCTTCCATTTACATCTCCCTTTAAATTTATTCTGTTGTCATGCAAACAAATACACTGATACCATTTCCTTTTCCAAATTCAGTTAATCCTTCTCCCGAGGTTGCCGTAATGCCTATATTATTTTCATTTACGTCTAAAATTCTGGCAATATTGCTTCTCATTTCTTCTATCTTAGGACTTATTTTGGGTACTTTACATTCGATTGCTATGGATACATGTACAATTTTTTCTTTTAGGTATTTTAAAGCTTCTTTTAAATATTCTTCACTATCGGTTATTCCCTTTTTGCACATATCATCTGAAATTTTTCCTAAAATATTTTTACAAGTAATACCTGAAACCGCATTGGTAATTGCATGCAAAACTACATCTCCATCGCTATTGGCAAGTATTGAGAAATTTTCTTTAAATTCAATTCCTCCTAACATTAACTTCTTGTCAGTATTTTCATAATTAATTTTATGACTATCTTGTCCTATTGAAACTTTCATTTTTCACCTTCCTCTTTTTTTCATTGGGGACAGACCCTTTTGCAAAAGGGTCTGTCCCCAATGAGAAAAAAATAATCCATCTCTCCTATTTTAGGACGAAATGGATTATTTCCGCGGTACCACCTAAGTTAGTAACCACATTTATTTTTAAAATTAGTTACTCTCTTTATTTTCTTTTAACGCAAGATTTACGGCATGGCTTACTTCTGTTTCTGCCTTGCAACGATTAAGGTGATAAAAAATAGTTTTTTCTTGCTTTGCTCTCAGCTTTTGCAAAGTTCTCTGTTAGATAGGATGCTATTTTTGTTGTCCTTAATTTTGTTTTTATTTATTTTTATAGCTTATATATTATCATAAAAATTGAATTTGTGCAATAGGTATTTTTAATAATTTTGCTTTTTAGCATAATATTAATATAAATTTTATTCATGAATAATTCTTTTTACCTTCAAATAATCTTTTAAAGCTGACTGCAATAATTTTGAAAAATTTACATTCTCTGCCTCGGCCAGTTTATTTAGCCATTGTGGTATTGTTAATGTCTTTTTTACTGCCTGTTCATCTAATTCATTTCTTACAAATGGCATCCAAATTCTTATAATTACTGCCTTTTCGCTTGAATTTGTTTTTATTTTTTCAAAAGGGGTTGCTTCCGGTATTTCTTTTTCATCACACTCCATATCATATATAACTAAACCTAATACTTCTTCTGCATTTTTGATTGCTTCTTCGGTAGTTTGGGCACAAGATATTGCTGATGGAATATCTGGAAATGTAATATTAATTCCATCTTCTGCATATTGAAATATTGCCGTATATTCATAACTATCTTTTTTCATAATTTTAATCTTCCTTTCCATTAAATTTTATTCCCGATTGCTTTTCTATGCTTTTTAATGTTCCGATTGGTATATTATTTTTGCTTATTGGCACAAATACGATGTTGTCTGAATCTCTATATTATATACGTATTTTAAGCACGTGTTAAGTTTTTTCAAAAAAATAGGACCAAAACCAAAAATCTCTTTTTGTTTTTGCCCCTATTTACTTTTTATTTGTTCATTTCAGAACGATTCTTGATTAAAATCTTTGAAAAAGAACCACCTTCACTCAAAAAATTATTCTTCTGGTTCGCCCTCGTCTTCTTCTGGTATTTCTTCTCCCAGGCTTTGCTCAAAGGCTTTTTCGAAGTTGTCTCTTACTTTCTTTTCTACTTCTGCCATGACTTCTGGATTGTCTGTTAGGTATTTCTTTACATTTTCTCTACCTTGGCAAATTTTTTCTCCTTTGTAACTGAACCATGATCCGCTTTTTACTATAATATCTAAATTTACAGCCATATCTACTATGTTTCCGACTTTTGAGATTCCTTCACTATATACTAAGTCGAATTCTGCTTCTCTAAATGGTGGAGCTACTTTGTTTTTTACAACTTTTACTCTTACTCTGTGTCCTGTTACTTCCCCATTTTGCTTGATTTGTTCTATTCTTCTTATATCTAGTCTTACAGAAGCATAGAATTTTAGAGCACGCCCTCCTGTTGTGGTTTCTGGATTTCCAAACATGACTCCTATTTTTTCTCTTAATTGGTTGATGAAGATTAATACTGTTTTGGATTTGTTGATGGCTCCTGCAAGTTTTCGTAAGGCTTGTGACATAAGTCTTGCTTGAAGTCCCATGTGGGAATCTCCCATATCTCCATCGATTTCTGCTTTTGGAACAAGTGCTGCAACAGAGTCTACTACAATTACATCTAAAGCTCCACTTCTGACCAAACTTTCTGTAATTTCTAGTGCTTGCTCTCCTGTATCTGGTTGGGATACGATTAAGTTATCAATATCTACTCCCAATTTTTTGGCGTGCACTGGATCTAGGGCGTGTTCTGCATCGATAAATGCCGCTTCCCCACCTTGCTTTTGCGCTTCTGCTATGACGGATAAGGCAAGTGTTGTTTTTCCTGATGATTCTGGTCCATAGATTTCTACAATTCTTCCTCTAGGTAATCCTCCAATTCCTAGTGCTATATCTAGTGCTAAGGCTCCTGTTGGTATGGATTCTATTTCCATTGCTTTGTATTCTCCCAGTCTCATGACTGATCCTTTTCCAAATTGTTTTTCTATTTGGCTTAATGCTACATCTAAAGCTTTTCTTTTTTCATTATTTTCTGCCATTGTTATATCCTCCTTAAATTTGTAAACTTTTGTTTGTTGTACTCATTATATACAGCAAACATTTTTTTGTCAATACTTTTTTTATTTTTATTTTATTTTTTTACCTTTTTGTTACAATGCACAGTCCAAACATAAATGCAAATTGTTCTTTTTTCTCTAATTTTTTTAGGTCTTTAGCATTAGTTTGTTGTATACCATTCTCCTATATTGTAAAACATGCTGTACCAATTTGCTTTTACTTCTCCTACTAATTCTGTGTTTTTTACAGCTAAGATTTTATTTCTTGCAATTCCAATATAAGGAACTTCTTCCTTGTAAATTTCGTATAATCTTTGATATTTTGCTTTTAACTCATTTTCATCTGTAATATTGCCAATATAGCTCATAATTTCATTTACTTCTTCATTATGGTAGTTGGCTAAATTGTTATTTCCAAAATAGGTTGTTAGGTCTGGTGCAATTGGTTGTTCTATACTACATAACATCATATCATAATTTACATTATTTAAATATGAATTATAAGTAGAATCGTCTGCATAAATAATATTTACGATAATTCCTTGTTCTGCTAGCTGATTTTTAATATCTTCTGCCGCTCTACATCTTGTCCCATCATTTGCTCTTACTACCAGATTTAAAGCTATTTGTGTGGTTCTATAATTAATCAGTTTTTGCCAAATACCATTTCTTAATTCCCAACCAGATGAGGTTAATAGATTGTTTTTTTCTTCTATATTATAAAAATTTTCATCTTGTTCATCGATTAAAAAACTACCGGTATTTAATGGAAAATTCGACGTTTTATATAGATTTCCATAAGAGTTGGAAATAACCCTATCTTTATCAATACAAGCTCTTATTGCTTTTCTTACATTGATATCTGATAAAATGCCACTACTGGTGTTTAGTGCTAAAAAGACGTATTCTCTTCCTTCTATTTCGGTTACATCATATCCTATGGTTCCGATATAGTCTTGATAAGATGCATTTTCTGTTGAAATTAAATCAATACTTCCCATTTTGAATGCGTTGTATAATTCTGCTACGGTGGAATATAAGTTTATGGTTATTTTGTTAATAACCGATGTTTTGTCTTTATTCCACCAATCGGTATTTTTTTCCAAGACAATGGTATTATTGGTAACTTCCGAAATTTTAAATTGCCCAGTTGTGATTGGTGCTGTATTTTTTTCCGTATTCCAAAAGTCTTGGTCTAAATAGTATGCACTACTTAATATTGGAAAATTTAGATAGTATTCAAAGTTTTTGACTTCTTGTGATAAGATGATTCTTAAGGTATAATTGTCAATGATGTCTACTTCTTGTATGGAACTTACATTTTTAGCATATACGGAATTTTCATTTTCTTTTAATCGGTCAATTGTGTATTTAACATCATCACTTGTAAATCTGGTTCCATCTGACCATTTTACACCTTGTCTTAAGCGAATAATATAGATATTGTTTGCATTTTTTGCAACTTCTGTTGCTAGCGTATATTCTAATTTGTAATCTGCTGAAATGTTGATTAAAGGTTCATAGATGATTTTGGTTATTTCTTGTACTCTTTTGTTTGTTGTAATAATTGGGTTAATCGTGTCAAAGTTAGAAATGGCAAGTGTCATTTCTGTTCCTTTTTCGACTTCTTGTGCGTTGGAATTTGAAGATGAACTGTTATTTTCATTATTCCCTGCATTTTGCACGTTTACTCTGTATATGGCAAATCCCATGATAATGATAATAAATAAAATGAATATATATCCAAATAAATTATTTTTCATAGGCACCTCTTCTATATTAAAAACTACTTTGTTATTATATAATATTTTTAGTAAAAGTCAAGAAAAAAACTGTTAAAATAACAGTTTTCCTTACTAATAATTTAATAAACTTATGGGTTTATTACATAAAGTACCATACGAAATGAACGACTACTACTACTCTTACCATTGCAACTGCTGCGGTAAGATGCTGCATTACTACCATTATAATAACTTCCTCTTCTATTATATGGACTACTAGAACTATAAGTATTTTTTTCTGCAATATATTCCCAAGCATTACCTTCTAAATCGTAAATATTACATACTTTATCTGCTTGATTTTGTCCAGATACTGTTAAGCTTCCAATATGTCTGTTATCTAATGCTTCCGTTACAATAAAACCCTCTTTGTTATTCACAAATTCCATAGTTACATCCCATTGCGTTCCTGATATTAACGCACTTACTACATTCCTATTTGATATAAATGATTCTGCTGTTGTTTGTGCCTCTGGTTGAGTAATATTACACCATACGACAGCTCTTTCTTTGCTGACTGGTACATATTCATTATTTTTTATTTCTTTTCCTGTTTCATATCGTGCTATATAAAATCCTCCCGCATTCATAACTACTTTCTTTTCATCTTCTATTGTTGATGGTAAATATCCATCATAGTCATATGAAGTTAAAGAAATATCCGCCATTTCATACGTTGAATTTCTTATATACTTACTTTCATCTATCACTGGAATCCACACAAATTCATTTCCTTCTGAATCTATTATTACAAGTCCATTATCAATTTCTTTTTCTCCTTCTACTTGGGATACTGCAAATCCTGCTGGTATTATTGCTTTGTTTCCTTTACTATCCCAATATTCTATATTTTCTAAATTTGTTGCAGCTTCCATTTGTGTCAATCTTCGTAATTCTTCTTTTTGTGCTGCTTGAGTTTTTTCTCCCGCTTCTCCAGCTCTTTGTAATATACCATTCTCTCCTGTTAGTATCATAATACTGATTCCTGCTAAAATCAGCAACACAATAATACTTACGACTAACGCAATCAACGTAATGGCCTTTTCTCCTCTTTTATTCTTTCTGCTTTCTTTTGCATCTCTCATTTCCAATTCCTCCTCTTTCATTATACAGACATTTTATGTCGTCATTTTTAACTATAGCAAATACGACACAAAATGTCAATACGCTTTTTTAAAAAAACGACATTTTATACCGTGTTAAATACAGTGTCAATATGACATAATTGTCGTTGGTGATAGTATGATAAAAGAATATAGAGTGAAAAAAAATTATACCCAAGAACAATTAGCAGAAATGGTAAATATTAGTCCTAGGCAACTACAAAGAATTGAAAAAAATGAAGATAAAACCAAAATTGAAACCATTCGAAAAATTATAAAAATATTAGAAATTCCAGATGCAGAAATCTTAAACTACATAAAAAAATAAAACAGGATTTTAATAAATCTCTGTTTTATTTCATTTCTAATCATTCCTATGTTAATCTTATTCAAAAGAATTAACATTTATTTCCTATTTTCTAGATTCCACAATCAGTTTAATACCAGTTCGATCTTCCCCTTCTACCTCAACTTCTGCAAATGCTGGTATACAAACCAAGTCTACTCCTGCTGGTGCTACAAAACCTCTTGCTATTGCTACTGCCTTTACTGCTTGATTCAAAGCTCCTGCTCCAATTGCTTGCATTTCTGCTTTCTGTGATTCTTTTATCAATCCCGCAATAGCTCCTGCTACTGAATTTGGATTTGATTTTGATGAAATTTTTAAAATTTCCATTCTCTTTTGCCTCCTATAATTTTATTTTTTTTGTTGCAACTTTTTACATTTTGTATTCTACAACTTTTCGATTAATTTGTCTATAGTTTTTTGGAAATTTTTTCCATTTTTTCGTCGCGTCATTCGACTTTTTTCGACCTTTCTTCTAATATATTGTAAATAGTTTCCTTAATAAATTTGGCAGATGAGCTTGGCGCAACCTTTCCTGGAAGTGCTAATGCCCAAACAAATTTTAATCCCATATTGACAGCTGCTTTGCTATCAATTCCTCCCGGAGCTGATGCCAAATCGATTAACAATACATCTGAATTCATGTGTTTTAATTCTCGTTCATTTATGATGGTTTGCGGAACGGTATTAATAATGATATCAAAATCTTTTAAATCATATAACATATCATTAATATCTAAACTACGGAATCCATAAGCCTGTATCCAAGCTAAATCTGAAATTTTTCTAGCAGCACAAGTAACTATTGCTGAAAGTCTACTAAATTTACTGGCAACAATTTTGCCAACTCTTCCAAATCCTAAAATTAAAACTTTACTTCCTTGTATAATTTTGTCTGTATTGCTAATGGCAACTTCCATCGTTCCTTCTGCTGTCGCTATGGTATTCAAAATGGCAAGTTCATCTCTTTTCATAAGATCAATTACATCTACATATTTTTCACTTAATTTTTTTCTGATTTCTTCACTAATATTGCCGCCAACTAATAATTTTCCTTTGTTTGTTTTTAATAAATCTTCTATCCTTATCTTTTCATCAGAAAAAGGTGTATTAATACTTTCCCCATTATTGGAAAAAGGCACAGGTGCTACAATAATCTGAGCTTTATCTAAACCTGCTTTTAAAGAATTACACCTTTCTATTCTATCATCATCGATTATTTCATCTGATCTTTCCTGTCCAAATGAAAAAACTTTTTGCTCATCGTCAGATAACATTTGCGCTAATCTAACACTACGCAGGTCTCCTCCTAAAACCAAAAATTTATACTTCATTTTAATCCTCCTATTTTCTATTATTTATTTAATTTTATTTTTTTATCCAGATTTTATGCAAAAAAAATCACTAATTTTAAACTAGTGATTTTTTAATATAAATTCTTCAATAATTTGTTTCACTCGCTTGTAATTTTGATTCAAATATAAATACCCAATTAATGCTTCAAAAGCTGTTGCATACATATATTCTTGTACATTGGAATTTTTTGGAAGGTGATGATTGTTTGCATTTCTGCCTCTTCTTACAATATCTTTTTCTTCCTCGTTTAAATCTTCATACAATTCTTTTAAATATGCCGCCTGATTTCCTGCTTTTACATATTTAATCGCCTCGATATGTAATTTATGTGGGTTTAAATTAGTATGGTCTACTAAATAGGTTCTTATATATAATTCATAAACACAATCACCTACATATGCCCAGATAAGAGGAGACATTTGATTAATTTCTTGTTTTTCTTTCTGAATTGGTATCCATTCTTCTATTTTCAAATTCTACATCCTTTCTACTTTTTCAAGTGTTATTTTTCCGATTTTTCCAGTTCTAAAATCTTCTAATAAGATTTTGGCAGTTTTTTCATCATCGATTTCTCCACCAGGGATGAGACATCCTCTTTTTCTTCCAATTTCTTGCATAATTTCATAAATATTAAAATTTTCTGGTTCTGGTTTGGCAAGTACCGTCTCTATATAGTTTAAAGTTAGTTTGTATCTTTCTGCGATGTTTTCTTTATAATTTTCTAATAGAAATTTTAATAATTGATAGGCTACTTCGGTTTGTGGTAGTATATCATCTTTTATGGTTCCTGTATAGGATAAATTAAGTGCTACTTCATTACTTTCAAATTTAGGCCATAAAACTCCTGGGGTATCTAAAAGCTCGATTTTCTCATTGATGCGAATCCATTGTTTTTTCTTGGTTACCCCTGGTTTATTACCTACTTCTAGGTTACTGTTTTTAGAAACTCGATTGATAAAAGAAGATTTGCCAACATTTGGTATTCCGAAGTACCATAGCTCTTATTTTTTTTCCGGTTCTACCTTTTTGAGCATAATTTTCTATTTCTTCTTGTTTTAATTTTTCTACGGCTCTAATTGCTTCTTGAATTCCTTTTCCCATGTTACAATCTGCTAAAATGGCTATCTGCCCTTTAGTTTTGAAATATTCTACCCATAAATCATTTTGTTTTTTATCGGCTAAATCACTTTTGTTTAAGATAATGACTTTATCTTTTGTTTTGGTAATTTCTGCTATGTCTGGATTTTGACTCGATTTTGGTATTCTGCTGTCTAATATTTCAATGATAACATCAATTAGTTTTAAATCTTCTGCGATTTGTTTTTTGGTTTTTGCCATGTGTCCTGGGTACCAGTTTATGTTCATATTATTGCTCATTATTTTCACTCTCCTGTTTTTCTTTTTTATTATATCACAAATTTTCTTTTTTATAAAGCCTAAATTTTTATAAAAAAATGTAGTATTTTTTTTTATTAGTGGTATAATCTTATAGAACAAAAAAAATTAAAGGAGATGATATTTTGCAAGATTCAAAAGAAGAAGTAAATATTAGTAAAATGTATGGGGAACAATGCACTCTCCCCAAAGACGAATTCTTAAAAAAATTTAGGATAAATGAAAACGGTTTATCCTCCAAACAAGCAGAAGAATTAATCAAAAATGTAGGATTAAATGAAATTAAACAGGCAAAACCCAAGCGATGGTATCACTATTTTTTAGAAAGTTTATTTTCACCGTTTAATTGCATCCTGCTTGGTATTGTATGTATCTTAATTTACACAGACATTTATTTACCTGAAACACCTAGTTATGCAAACATTATCGTAATTGCTATTTTAGTTACTGCAAGTACTTTATTAGATTTTTTCGAAGAATACCGTTCTAATAAAGCTGCTGAAGAATTAAAGCAAATGGTTGCAACAACAGCTACTGTGATACGAGATCATAAAGAGGTATCTATACCCATGAATCAAGTAACTTTAGGAGACATTGTCGTCCTTTCAGCTGGTAGTATGATTCCTGCTGATTTGAGAATTATTGAAGCAAAAGACTTATATGTAGGCCAATCTTCTTTAACAGGAGAATCAGATAGTGTGAAAAAATTAGTCAATTCTGAAATTTCACTAACTGAAATTGATAATATTTCTGATTTAGATACCATCTGTTTTATGGGAACCAATGTAATATCTGGAAGTGCAAAAGGTGTTGTTATTAAAACTGCTGATTCTACTTATTTTGGAAAGGTTGCTCATACCTTGACAACTGGAAAACCAAAAACAGCTTTCCAAAAAGGAATTGAAAGTATTAGTAAATTATTAATTCGTTTTATGTTGGCTATGATACCTTTAGTATTTTTACTAAATTCTTGGAAACATGATATCATAACAGCCTTTACCTTTGCTGTTGCCATTGCCATTGCCATTACTCCATTGTTATTGCCAGTCATTTTATCTTCTAGTCTTTCAAAAGGTGCTGTTCGAATGTCTAAAAAGAAAACAATTGTTAAAAAACTAGATTCTATACAAAACTTTGGAGCTATGAACATTTTATGTACTGATAAAACAGGTACCTTAACAGAAGATCGAATTGTTTTAGAAAAATATTTAGATATTAATGGTGATGAAGATATTCGAATTTTAAAACACGCCTTTTTAAATGCCTATTTTCAAACTGGTTTAAAAGGAAATATTGATGAAGCTGTTATCCAAAGAGCTTTTGAAAATCATTTAGAAGATTTAAAAACAACCTACCAAAAAATCGATGAAGTACCTTTTGTTTTTTTATTTAGACGTCTATCGGTTATTGTAACAGATGGTACGAAAAAACAAATGATTACCAAAGGTGCCGTAGAAGAAATTTTAAATATTTGTACTATGGTAGATTATAAAGGACAAGTATCACCGATTACGAAAGATATAAAAGAAAATATCAGGCAACTTAGTACTAATTTAAACAAGCAAGGTTTAAGAGTTGTAGCCGTATGTCAGAAAAATGATATTCAGAAAAACGAACATTTTGATGTATCAGATGAAAAAAATATGGTTCTTTTAGGATTTATCGGATTTTTAGATCCACCAAAAGAATCAGCCAAAGAATCCATTGAAAAACTAAATCGAGCAGGTATCCGTGTTATGGTACTTACTGGTGATAATGCAGAAGTAACCAGATGTGTTTGTAATAAAGTTGGCATTCGCTCAAAAGATATTATCCTTGGTAGTAAATTAGACAAATTATCTGATACCGCTGTTTTAAGATTATTGAAAAAAAATAATATCTTTGCTAAACTCTCTCCCATTCAAAAAGCAAGAATTGTAAGAATTTTAAAAGAAGCTGGAAATGTAGTTGGCTATATGGGAGATGGCATTAATGATAGCCCTTCTCTTACGAATTCAGATGTTGGCGTTTCTGTAGATACTGCTGTTGATATTGCCAAAGAATCTGCCGATATTATCCTTCTTGAAAAAGATTTAAATGTTTTATTAGATGGCGTAACAGAAGGAAGACGTACCTTTGTTAACCTTATGAAATACATTAAACTTTCTACCAGCTTTAACTTTGGAGAAGTGGTTTCTGTTATCATTGCTAGTGCCTTTCTTCCCTTTTTACCAGAAACCCCGATTCAATTACTTGTGGAAGGTCTGCTTTATGATTTCGGACAGATGACTTTACCTTTTGACCACGTAGATAAAGAATCTTTACAAAGACCTAAAAAATTAGAAATAAAAAGTTTAAAACATTTTATGCTATTTATGGGACCGGTTAGTTCTATATTTGATATTGTTGTATTTATCTCACTTTGGGTTTTCTTCCATGTTAGAGATGCCGCAACATTTCAAACGATTTGGTTTAGTTATAGTATCGTTTCGAACTTAATTGGTATGCATATTATTCGAACTTCAAAAATACCATTTATACAAAGTAATGCCCATATAGCAGTTTATATCTCCTCGATTACATTAATTATCGTAGGTTTAACTGTTCCATTTACGGCATTGGGCTCTATGTTAGGTTTCGTGCCAATTGCCACTCCTTATATATTTTTGATATTTGCTGTTACAATTTTATATTGCTTTGTTGCTTTATTTGCTAAAAAGATTTATATTAAAAAATATGGAGAATGGATTTAAAAATGTGAATTTGCTAAAATTGGGGACGAAGGAAAAAATGATATTTTTCCTTCGTCCCCAAATTCACTAAATTCACATTTTTAATAATTCTTATATTGATTTCTATCGGCTCTCTCATCATATTCTCTATCATATTTCTCATTTTGAAAAAACCAATCTGTTTTTTTATCTTTAGGGTCTTTTTTTCTTATTCTACTTATTAGCAAATCAAAAAAAACACAAATAGCTATAACCAATCCTACTGCCGCAACCATAGTATTTTGTAAGATACTCATTGGTAATTGTTCTCCTGAAAATAATAATGGAAAAGCATTGGTTAGAATATATCCACCAAAATAATATCCATAAGATACTAAATAAATAATTCCACCTAATAATTTTCTTCTTAAAATTAAAATCATACATAAAATCACAACAAATAATAAAATGATTTCTACATTAAAGTTAAAGGCAATAAATCCTCCAAAATCATTATCATATTGTGCTTGAAAAGCAACGATTATTCGAAAAACCCAAAACATAAATACAAATATAACCAATAACCAAGATGATAAATTTTTCATTTTTTAGTTCATCCCTTTCTTTTTTATTTCCATATTTTAAATTACTTTTTTAAAAAAACTTAGGCAACATTTATTGTCGCCCAAGCTCTTTTTACTCATCGTTGTCTACAAAGTCAAATTCATCTTTGAATTTTTCCTTAAAAATATTAAATACTTTCATTAAGGTTTCTTCATTGTCAACACTTACATAAGATTCTTCTTCTGATTCCTCATCTGTATCTTCTATTTTTAGTATAACTACTTCTCCGTCGTCTTCTTCTCCTTCTTCTAATACTGGTAATAAGACAACATATTGTTCATTGTCAAGGTCTACCAAATCTAAGAATTCAAATTTAACCTCATTTCCATTTTCGTCGTTTAAAATTATGATATTATCTAATTCTTCTTCTCCACCAAAATTTTCTTCCATTTTTTTCTCCTTTCAATTATTTTTATTGTAAATTTTAAAAACTTTTTTATTATGAATTTTTTTGTTTTTCTAGATATGTCTCCAAAATATAGACTGCAGATATAGTATCTACTATATTTCTTTTTTTATGCTTGTTTATGTTTAAAAAATTCATTGTTTTATGTGCTGCAACAGTTGTAAGCCTTTCATCTATTGTATCGATTTTTATTTGGTTGTATTTACATTTTAATTTATGAATAAATTTTTCTGTGATTTCTGCTCTTGCCGATTTGGTACCATTCATATGATAGGGCATTCCAATAACTATAATATTTATTTGATAAATTTCTAATAATTCATCTATTTTTTTTAATATTATTTTATCATTTCCCTGTGAATGTATGGTTTCTAATCCTTGTGCTGTTATGCCAAGTTCATCTGTGATGGCAAAACCGGTTCTTGCTTCTCCATAATCAATGCCTAAAATCCTCATTATTCTTCAATTCCTATATAATATTTTACTAATTTTTCAAGTAGTTCATCTCTTTCGATGCATCTGATTTTGTTTCTAGCGTCATTATGACTTGTTATATAGGTTGGATCCCCAGATAAGATATAACCAACAAGCTGATTGATAGGATTATATCCTTTTTCTACTAAGGCCTCATATACTTCTTTTAATACTTTTTTAGTATCAATATCTTTATTTTTCTCTACTTTAAAAAACATTGTTTTATCAAAATCCATTTTTACCCTCCTTATATATTACTAATTTGACTTTCTTCTTTTGATGATTCATCTAAATATTTTTCCATTTTCTTTAAAACTTCTTCTATACCGGTTCCTTTATAATAAGTTGCAACTACGAAGTTTAGTGATGGGCTAACTTCTATTTCTTCACGTTTTTTTCTTTTGCGTTTTTTCTTTTTATTTTCAATTTCTACCTCTTCTACTTGTGATTCATCTTTTAATGATATTTTTAAGCTTTCTGTAGATTCTTTTATTTCATTAATAAAATCTGCTACACTGTCAGCTTCTACACCTGAAAATACAATAACAAATTTAGGTCCCATATATCTTACAAATATATATTTTTCTGCTATATTTTTTTGGACATTTTTACTTACTTGTGTAATTACTTTATTTCCTAATTCTCTTGCAATTTTATTAATATCTTCTATATTAGAAATCCTAAACATACAGATTGCAGATGTGGTATATTGGTCAATTATTTTTTTACCATCTCCATATAAATATTCTGCTGAATTTAAACCTGTAAATAAGTCTTTTCTTACTATGCTTTCTAATATTTTTTGATAATCCACTGCTTTTAATACTGATATGATATTTTCTTTTACGGTTTCAAAGATTGTTGTATCAATATTATCAAAATCGTGTGGTACACCACTTTCAATTATCCAATATCCAAAATATACATTATCAATATACAAAGGAAAAAATATGGCGGATTTTGCTCGATCAAATTCTTTTTCTTGATAGGGTAATTTTTCTCCATCACTATTTACGGTAATATATTTAGGACTTGCTGTTGTTATACTATCTTTAAATATATCTACTTCATGAAGTCTGCTAAGTGTTTCCCAATGACTTTCATTAACATTGGAAGCTTTTATTACATAATCTGTACCATCAAATACGACGATGCTAGAATATTTTATTTGATATTTTTCTATAATTAACTCATTGATTGATTTTATTTTTTTGTCCACACTCATATTGCTTCCCGTTATATTCATAAAGTCTTGCAATATATTTAAGCTTGTAAATCTTTTGCTTTGATTTTGAAATGATTGAATTCTTTTATATAAAGATAAATTATAAATACCTAATGCAAGTACTGTAAAAACTAATACTATAACAACTATTATTAACAAGCTTTATCCCTCCATTTTCAATTACGATTAATATTTTTTCCTCATATTATTTAATGTATGATTCATATCTGATGAGAATGAACTTGAATATTGATTATATCCTTCTTTTTTGGCTCTTTTATTGTTGTTTTTATTTGGTAATAATGGAAAAATTGATTCAGCTAAATTATTTAAACGAACTTTAAATTCTTTTGGATATCCATTTAATTTTATTTCACATTCGATTAAGTTTTCAAGATATTTGGCATATACATCTTCATCAAATGGTATTTGTGCTGATACTTTTACAGTATTTCGATTAAATAATTCTGTCATAAATGACATTTCTGGGTCATTATAGTTTGACATTCCACCAATAATATTTTTACCACTAACTCCTCTCACTTTTAAAAGTTTATTTAAAACAATTCTAATCTTATTTTCGTCTAAAATATTTTTGATTTTTAATTCTCTTAAAAATTCAGTTAGAGGTTGTATGGTAAGAACATCCATTGATTGTACTAAATATATCTCTTGCGATTTTTCAAAATATTCGGTTGGTGTTTTAAAATCACAATCGATTAATATAATCGTATGATTACGTACTAAAGTTTCCATAATAGGACGAGAATGATTGATTTTTTCGCTTCGACTTGGAATAGTTGTATATACTGTTAAATTATTATTCACTCTAATTCCCATCGCTCTTTCGTTAATTAAATTGTCAATCGAATTTACTGCTGTTTTTCTTAAATCCTCATCATTTTTGGTATATATATAATAGGCGTTTTTATTTTGCGTAGCATCTAATATTGCAGTATTTACTCCCATACTGGATAAGATTTGAGCTATATTATTTACGATAAATGATGTTCCATTTTTACTGGTTCCAACAAATGTTACTACTTTTTTGTCTCCTGTTAATAAACTTTCAAATTCGCCATCTTCAAAAACATTATCATAGGATTGTATTTCTTTGTTGTTTTGTACATATCCTACATCATATTCATAATCATCTTCAATTTCATCTTGGTCTTCTTCCTCATCATCTTCTTCAAAACCTGGCAATATAGTATTGGAATCTATATTGACATTACTACGATGAATCGTTGTTGTCATCATAGCTTCTTCTTCATCCTCTTCATCCTCAAATCCTGGTAAAACATTTCCTTCTTCTTCGATTGGCTCTGGTTCTGGAAGTGGATTTTTCCTTGGCCTTCCCCTTTTCTTTGGTTTATCTAGTTCTTGTTTTGGCTCTTCTGGAAGTGGATTTTTTCTTGGTCTTCCTCTTCTTTTTGGTTTTTCTTCGATGATTTCTTCTACATCATAGATATCGTCATCATCATTTAATTCTTCTAAATCTACATCTATTTTTTTCTTAGGATTTACTTTTTTGTACATGCTTTTTTCCATCGTTGTTGGTACAACAACTGGTTTTGACATCATCGGTGAAGATTCTATTTCTAATAATGTTTCACTCGTTCCTTTTGGTTTGCTTTTTACTTTTTTAGGACTATTTACTTTACTTCCAGTTGTTTTCTTTACTCCTGCTCTATCGCCCTGATACATAATTCTTTGATATTCAGGTGAGGTTTCTTGTAGCACTGCTTTTACATCATTTGGTAAAACGGCTATGATTACTCTTAACTGTGCTTCTGTATATTGTGAAACAATATTTTTAAAACTCTCTGCATATTTTTCTTCGTTTTTACCTAATTTTTTGAAATGCATTAATATATTTTGCATTTCGATTTCACTAACATCACTCTCATTTTCTTTTTCATAACTGACATTTTCGGAATCTATTTTATAATATATTTTGGCTTCTTTTTTGGAGCGTGGTTTATTGATTAATCTACAAACTTCATCTGTACTTCTATCTTCCCCTATAATTGCATTATAAATACCAATTCCAAATAATTTTACTAAAATATCTTCTGATTTGTTTCTTCTTTCTGAACAGATTAATATAATTGGTATATCACTTCCATCAGAAGCAACTGCTTCATCACTAATATTGTCTAATCGATCAAAAATAAATTTGTCTTTTTGTTCATAACTAGAACTTGTAAATTCTTCTAAGTCTTCACTGATTACGATTCTATCATAACTTTTGTTCCTTTGTAATTCTTTTAATATCGCATTGAAATAATATACATTTTTATATGAAATGATTTCTTTATACTGTTTTTGATATTTTTTAACAATAGATGTTGAAATATTTTCATCATTTACTGCAAATAAAACTTTCATTTGTTTTTACTC
>CALXRH010000142.1 GCA_944390625.1 uncultured Clostridia bacterium | reverse complement strand
GGTTTTTGAAAATTCTTCAGAAGAAAGTTCTTTACCAGTCAAATCTAAACAAATGATATAAGAGTCTTTTTTAATATGGCTCAATATGCTATTAGATTCTTTGTTTTTAATTTCATTAGAAAGACTTTCATTTAATTTATCAGGTATTTTTTCATCAGGTAATTCTAAAATAGTTAATTTACAATATCTACTTAATCTTTTAGAATATTCTTTTATAGCATCCTTTAAATAGTCTTCTTTGATTTTTCCAATACATACAATATTAATATTTAACATGTTATACTCCTTTGTGAATTTTAAGTTTTCAAAGTTAATTTCTTTATAAAATATTAAAGAAGTTTCGAAAGGAAACAAAGAGAAAAAGGGATTTTTGAGTCCGTCCCCGAAATCCCTTTTTTAAATTGTAACCAATTTGCTATGTGTATCTCTACTTGCAACAGATAAAGCTAAAGAATTTTCATTATAATTATTGGCAATTAATTCTTCTACAACTGTTTTATATGCAAGTTCTGGAAAATTACTTTCTTTACTTAAATGACCGAGCATGGCATTTTTTAAACCTGATTTTAATAGAAAAGAAATGGTTTTTCCGGCAATTTGATTTGATAAATGTCCGTGTTGGCCCAGCAATCCTAGATTTCAAAGAAAATGGATATGACGAACATTTTAATACTTCTGGATCATAGTTAGATTCTAACATAACAAATAAGCTTTCTTCTAAGTTTTTTAAAATATCATTTGTCATATGTCCAATATCTGTTGCAATACTAATTTTCTTATTTTCATTTAATATAGTAAATCCGCAAGGATTTGCTGCATCATGAGGAATGGAAAATGGATTAATATCCAAATCTCCTATTGAAAATCTTTCTGCAACTTTAAATTTTTTTATGTTTTTATCTGCAATTTTATCTCTTTGCTTTGGCATTGCATCTAATGTTTCTTGATTGACAAATACAGGTAAATCAAATTTTTTAGAAAAAGTTCCTAATCCTTGTACATGGTCAGAATGTTCATGAGTAACTAAAATACCATCTAATGTATTCGGATCAACATTTAAGTCATTTAAAGCTTTTTCTATTTTTTTACTGCTAACACCTGCATCGATTAATAATTTTGTATTGTCTGTTTCGACAAATAAGCTATTTCCGCTACTTCCACTATATAAACTACAAAAATTAAGCATAATTTTTTCAATCTCTTTCCTTTGTTTATTTCTATTTTATTCTGTTACTCTTTCGATTTTAGCACCAATTTTTCTGAATTTTTCTTCTATATTTTCATATCCTCTATCAATATGTTCTAGATTATAAATTTCTGTTACACCTTCAGCAGCAGTACCTGCAATAACTAAAGCGGCTCCAGCTCTTAGATCAGAAGAATATACAGGGGCACCTGATAATTTTTTCACACCTTCAAAAAAGGCTGTTTTTCCATGAGCAGTAATTTTTGCTCCCATTTTATTTAATTCTTCTGTATATTGAAATCTAGAATCCCATATACTTTCATTGATTGTGCTTGTCCCATTGGCAAGTGATAAAACAACACCCATCTGTGGTTGTAAATCAGTAGGAAAACCAGGATATGGTAATGTTTTTATGGTTGCTCTATTAGGTCTTTTATTACACCAAACACGAATACTATCTCCATTATCTTCTACATTGCCACCAATTTCTACAATTTTAGCAGTAATAGATTCTAAGTGTTTAGTAATACAATTTTTGATTAATAAATCTCCTTTTGTTGCAACTGCAGCAAGCATAAAAGTACCTGCTTCAATTTGATCAGGAACAACAGAATAGGTTGCATTTCCATGCAATTTTTCAACACCATTAATTTTGATGACATCAGTACCTGCTCCTCTAATATCAGCTCCCATGGTATTTAAAAAGTTAGCAACATCAACAATATGTGGTTCTTTTGCAGCATTATCGATAATGGTAGTGCCTTTTGCAAGTACCGCTGATAACATAACATTAATAGTAGCACCAACTGATACAATATCCATGTAGATAGGACAACCTTTTAATTTTTTAGCTTTTGCATAGATTTTTCCTTTTTCTACGGTAACATTTGCACCCAATAATTCGAAACCTTTAATATGTTGGTCAATTGGTCTTGCACCCAATTTACAACCTCCAGGCATACCAACTTCAATTTCGCCTTTTCGACTAAGCATAGCACCAATAATATAATAAGAAGCCCTGAATTTACTAGTTAAATCTAAAGGTGCTTTTGTTGTTGTTATATTAGATGTATCAATTGTGATACTATGGGCATCATTCCAAGTGATTTTTGCTCCTAATTTTTCTAATATTGTACAAGATATTTTTATATCACTGATATTTGGTAAATTTTCTATTGTACATACACCATCAATTAATAGAGTTGCTGGCAAGATAGCAACGGCAGCATTTTTAGCACCGCTAATGGTTACCTCTCCTTTTAGTGGTGTGGGTCCTTTTACAACTAATTTTTCCAATTTATATACCCCCAATAAAATTTATATATTATGAATTTTAAAATAAAATAGAGTGTATATCATCTTACACTCTACTTTTCTTATAAAATATATCATAAACCAACTCAGATTGCAACTATTTTTTGGCAGTAATTAGGCCTGTATTGTTTAAAATTTCTAATATTTTAAATTTTAATTTAAAAGTAAGATTTTCTTCATTATCAGATACAATCGAAAATTCTTCTTCAGTCAAAGAATTTTCTAAATCTTCTTTTGATTCTTCAGGGACAATTCCAGAAGAAGCATCTACAAAACATAAAGGAGGGAACATGACACACCACCAATTTTGTCCTTTAGCTTCTCCAATTTCTACTTTTAAAGCATCGTAATATCCTGCAGGAAGAGAGATATCACCATAATGCTTTGTTGGAAATTCAAAATTTCCAATGCTAACATTAACAGAATAATCAAATCCTTGTGCTTTTATAGTGTTTAATGCAATTTCTTTAAAATTTTCTAAATGTTCATTAGCAATTGCAATTGCTTCTCCCTTAGAGGTGCAGTTTGCACATAAAGTATTCATATATTTTAATAAATCATCTCTAACAATATATTTTAAATTTTGATCAACATCAGAATCACTATTAGCAATAACATGTAATCGAAAAACAGAATTGGCAATGTCAGTAGAAACATCATTGGCATAAGATATGGCACAAATGGTAGTATAGACAAAAAATAGAAAAGTTAAAATGATTACCATTTTTACCTTGGAATGATTAAATAATTTTAAAAATTTTTTCATAAGTTACCTCCAATAAACTTTTTTTCTAAAATATTCTTTAAGATAAGTATTAACAAAATAAGAAAAAATATACATTGTCGAAAAAAAACGATGACTTTCTTTGAAATATGATTGACATATTTGTAATGAAATGGTAAAATTTACCAGTAAGCAAAAATGAAGAAATTAACGATTCCGTACGCTTATATGAAATTGAAAGGAATGTTTGTGATGGAAAATATAACAAAAGAAAAAAGTTGTGCATTTTATGCAAGTGATTATCATTTTGAAATGATTAGTTTACCATATATTAGTAAA
>CALXRH010000141.1 GCA_944390625.1 uncultured Clostridia bacterium | reverse complement strand
TAAATATAATGATGATAATTTTTTTCTCACAGGAAGTAGTGAAAAGTTTATAGAACCTAGAAATTATCAAAAATATTTTAAAAATGTATTAAGAAAATGTAGAATAAAATCATATAAATTTCATACACTTCGTCATACATTTGCAAGTAATTGTATAGAAGTTGGAATGGATGTAAAAAGTTTAAGTGAGATGTTAGGACATTCAAGCATAGAAATTACACTTAATAAATATGTTCATTCTAATTATAAATTGCAAAAAAAATACCTTGAAAAACTGTAAATAGTTCTTAAAGTATTTTACTTAATGGTAAAAACGAAAGAAGGTAAAAATATGAATTTTAAAGGGAAAATGCAAAGGAAATCAGGAATAACATTAATAAGTTTGGTGGTAACAATAGTTATTTTATTAATACTGGCAGGAATAACAATTGCGGCTTTGACTGGAAACAATGGATTATTTATAAAAGTACAAGAAGCAAAAAAAGAAACTGAGCAAGCTGAGAAAGAAGAAAAAGAAAAGTTAGGAGATATGGAAGATACAATAAATGAATATACAACAGGGACAGAAGTACAACAGGTAACAGATAAAAATCCAGGAATACTAGAAGGTACAGGAACAGAAGCAGATCCTTATACTATAAATAGTATAGAAGATTTAATATTTTTTGCATATAATGTAACAAATGGAAACACATATGATGGGCAGACAGTAAAATTAGGATTAAGCTTAGACTTTAATTCTACAAAATCATATGTAGATGCATATCGAACTAATTATGAAACTTATGGATACGATGGAGAGCTAAAGACCTTATTAACAACAGGAGAAGGATTTAAACAAATAGGAACCTCTATACTAAAAGATGATAGTTCAGTAATAGAAGGCAATTTTGCCGGAATCTTTGATGGAAATAATAATGTTATTTATAATTGTTACATGTATAAAGATATGAGAGAAAGTGAGAAGAAGTGTCGTTTAGGACTATTTGGGGCTTATTTGTTTGGCGAAGTGAAAAATTTAGGATTAGTAAATATAAATAGCGTTTTATTAAATCAAGATTTAGAAGGAACAAATTCAGGAATAGCAGGTTCTTTAAAAGCAAATGGAAAAATAAGTAATTGTTATATATCTGGGGACATAAAGCAATATAGTACAGGTAAAGGAAACGTTAATTGTTCAGGATTTATAGTATATAATAGTGGGACAATAGAAAATAGTTTTAACTTAGCTAATATTTATGGAGAAATAAAAGATAAAAGCACAGCAGGAGGATGTTATTTACGGAGGGCTTGCTGTAAATAATGAAAATAGTGGAATAATAAAAAATTCTTATAATAAAGGAAGAATTGATGGAATAGGATATGGCAAGGGCTTTGATATAGGAGGAATTGCTAGAGTTATGACTCAAACTGCTAGAATAGAAAATTGTTTTAATCATGGAGAGTTAAATTTGGAAGTATCAAATAGTACAGATATTAATCATGTAGGAGGAATTATTGGATATTGCTATTCTACAATAAGTAATGTATATAATGTTGGTAAAATTAAAATAAATGTTACTAATTCATCGGATACCTATTGTGGTGGGATTTTTGGAAGGAATATCGATGCAGAAGCGATTTTGAGAAACGCTTATAATATCGGTGAAATAGAAAACGAAGATGATATTGCAATAGTAGGCGAATTAGGAGGAAAGAATTCTGTTACATCTACCGTTCAAAATAGTTATTATTTTGAGAGTAATTATGACGCAATTGGTGAGGATTTATCTACTTTAACCAGTATAACAAAATTAACAGAGCAAGAAGGTAAGAGCAGTGAATTTGTGCAAAAGCTTAATAATATAGATAATATTTGGAAAGAAGATATGAATCATATCAATAATGGTTACCCAGTATTTAATTGGCAGTAAATAGTAATAACAAGTAATAAGACTCGGCTAAAAATAAAGAAAATTTGAAGATAATGCAAATTTTTGCTATAATATAAATATACGTAGACAAGTTCTATGTGCAATACCCTATTATACTAATTAGTAAAAGGGACTCCCTTGAACTTTTTAGTTTAACATAGAGAACCAATACACCAAAAAAGGAGGAGTTAACATGACCAATATTAATCGAAAGGAGCGGAATACAGGCTCAATAGTAGTAAATTTTGCAATAATATTTGCAATTAGTAGTCTGTGTTTTTGGATTGCAGACCGAGAAATGTTCTTAATGAGAGCCATAGTAACAACTGCGGGAGAAACAATAGGGATGCTGTGGGGGCATAGTATGCCTAAGAAAAGCTGGGATCAATTAATAGAGAAAAGTTTTCTAGTAATAATTGGAATAGTTTTAATAGGAAACTTTTGCGAACTTACTTCAGTAGTAGTCATTGACCTTTGCAGTTCCATTATAGCTTCTTTAATTTTGTTCAACCGATTTTTTAGGGTCGAAGAACGAGAAGAATGAATCGTTTTTTAAACCGCAAAGGCGAAGAGTTTAAAACCTCTTCGCCTTTGCGGTTTATGAAAGCTAAAAAAGTAATACTAATTTACAAACTTCCATAAAGTAGAAATCTCCTTCTGAACACGACTTATGAGTTCACTTATTTCTATTTTGTTCCTATCTTCTTCTGACATTGCACTCACAAAAAAATTGTAACAATCCTTTTTTTTATTATATAAAAGGGTTTTGTTACCGGAAAAATAACGCCAACTTCCGTCCCTAGAAATATAAAAGACCTCGCCTTTTTTTAAAAAGACATATTCCATTTCCCTTCCATAATTTTGAACAATTTTACTTATAACATTTGTATAATCATCCATCATTTCTAAGTAGACGATCGAGATAGATTTGCAGCGTAAAAAGTCAGCCCGAGAAAATCCAATCAACTGCATAATGGTGTCATATACTTTTGACATAGATAAAGAAGAATCTAAACTTAATAGATAATTATCAATAGCCGTACGGTTTCTTAGTACTAAATGCTCATACCTCTTATTATGAGGCGCGTCAATTTCTATTTCCAAAGTATGGAGGTTATCAAGACGCAAGCTTTTGTGAAAAAAATAGTTACTAAAGAAGCTTTTTAATGTTTTTCCGTTTCTTTTAATAACACAATTATGCAAAGTGACTAATGGCAGACCTTCTTGTTTTTCATTGATAGCATAAAATCTTGACTCATCACCTTCTGTCACTTGAATTTCTGATGTGTTAAAGTTAGAAATCAAAATTTCCTTCTGCCCAGCAGAATAACATTTAAAAGAAAGGTTTGCATCGGCCAATTTACTTATCTTCACAGGAGTCTTTACACCAACAAGTTCAAGGAATTCTAGAAAATCTTTGGGTGTCCATTCCCGGTGTTTAAGAGAATTTGTTATCAGTTTTCTAAGTTCTGCAGTGTCAAAAGTTACTTCATTTGTAATGAAGCCTATAGATAGGTTGTTTGATACAAAAAAGTTTTTTAAATCTCGTGTCATAATGCTACCTCCATAATATTTATTAATAAGAAGTCTATGTGCAACCGTACCGTTTATCATTCCTGGTACCACGGATAACTGGAAATATTATACTATAATTTTACATAAAGTTCAACTACTTTTTTCAATTCACTCTTTATTTTGCTTGCACATTATCAGCTTTTATGATATCTTAAAATAGAATAGCAAACTATTCATTTTTAATACGTTTTATAAATATAAATAGTATTAAATACCAAAAAAAGGAGCGTGGAGACGCTATGAAAAAAATCATATTTAAAGGCTGTGGAACAGCAATTGCAACACCGTTTAACGAAAAGGGGGTAAACTTACAAGAATTTTCAAAACTGGTAGAAGACCAAATTCAAAACGGAGTAGACAGCATTATTGTATGTGGTACAACAGGGGAATCCTCAACCATGACTGAGCAAGAAAAATTGCAAACCATTGAATGTGCTGTAAAAGTAGCAAACGGAAGAATTCCTATCATTGCAGGGACTGGTTCAAACAACACAAAAGCGGTAATGGAAATGAACCAAAAAGTAAAAGAATTAGGAGTAGATGGGGTGCTAATCGTAACACCATACTACAACAAAACAACAGGAGAAGGTTTAATTAGGCATTACACAGAAATTGCCAAAAACACGGACTTACCAATTATTTTATATAATGTACCAAGCAGAACGGGTGTTAATATCAAACCAGAAATAGCATTAGCTTTATCTAAAATAGAAAATATAGTTGCGATTAAAGAGGCAAGTGGCGATTTATCGCAAATAGCAAAAACCGCCAATCTATGTAGAGAAAATTTAGCTATATATTCAGGAAATGATGACCAAATAGTGCCAATCCTATCTATAGGAGGAATTGGAGTTATATCGGTTCTTTCCAATGTAAGACCAAAATATACACATGATATGTGTTATGAATTCTTGGAAGGAGACAAAAATAAAGCTGCTAAAATGCAAATTGATGCGATTCCGTTAATTAATGCTCTATTTTCAGAAGTAAACCCAATACCGGTAAAAGAAGCTTTAAATATTTGTGGATACAATTATGGAGAACCAAGATTGCCTTTAATTCCAATGAGTAAGGCTAATCAAGAAATATTAGAAAAATGTTTAAAAGAACTAAATTAACAAAGAAAAACTATAACCAATCATTTCCAATTGTATTACCCATAAAAAAATGTTATAATTAAGGTGTAAAAAAATACAAGGAGAGATGGATTGTGGTTAAAGATAAAAAAACGATATGGCAAGATAAAGAATATATGGTTTTAATATTGGATTTATTACAACACGAAAAAGTCCAAAAAATGAAACAATTTAGGCAACATTATCAAATTAATTGTTTCGATCATTGCCTATTTGTTTCTTATAATACATATTTAATTTGTAAAAAATTAAAATTAGATTATATAGCAGCGGCAAGAGCAGGAATGTTACATGATTTATTTTTATATGATTGGCGAAAACGTGAAAATGGAAGAAAAGGCCATCATGCCTTTACCCATGGAAAAACAGCTTGTGAGCAAGCCTTAACATTTTTAGATTTAAATGACAAAGAAAAAGACATTATCGTAAAACATATGTGGCCTGTAACACTTGCTCTTCCTAAATATAAAGAAACTTTTATCTTATCATTTGTTGATAAATATTTTGCAATAGCAGAAGCTTTTATAAAAAATATTGAATTAGAAAAGGAGAATTTTATAATATGATAGAAGTAATGGTAAATGGCTGTAACGGAAAAATGGGACAAATTGTATGTGAATTAGTCGATAAAAATGAAAATATGATTTTAAAATGTGGAGTCGATAAAATAGATACTGGGTATTTCACATTTCCGGTTTATACAGATTTAAATCAAATTCCTGAAAAACCAGATGTAATCATAGATTTTTCAGTACCAGTTGCCACATTTCATGTATTAGAATATGCCCAAAAAAACAAGATACCAATTGTAATTGCAACAACAGGTTTTACAGGAGAAGAGGAAAAGAAAATAGTAGAATACGCAAATGATATTCCTATTTTTAAGTCAGCTAATATGTCATTTAGCATCAATATGTTTCAACACTTATTAAAAGAAATTGCCCCAAAATTTAAAAGTACAGACATTGAGATTATTGAAGCCCATCATAATCGAAAAATAGATAGCCCAAGTGGTACGGCCCAAATGTTTGCAGACACAATCAATGAAGCATTAGGTGGAGACTACCATTGTGAATACAATCGACACGCTAAACACGAAAAAAGAGATAAAAAAGAAATTGGGATGTCATCGATTCGTGGTGGAAACATAGTTGGAGAACATACGGTAAAATTTTTTGGAGACTCTGAAACTTTTGAAATAACGCATACCTCTTATTCTAGAAATGTATTTGCAGAAGGAGCTATCAAAGCAACAGAATTTATTGT
Organism: uncultured Clostridia bacterium; assembly: GCA_944390625.1. Classification (GTDB taxonomy): domain Bacteria; phylum Bacillota; class Clostridia; order TANB77; family CAG-508; genus CAG-269. Next base: position 1,808 of record CALXRH010000141.1, on the reverse strand, counting down.
AAATAAGCCAAATGGATTCTATAATATGGATGACTTAGTAAAATAATTTAACCAACCCCTCTATTTTACATATAATAATTATTATAGGTAAAGGAGGGGTTTTTTTGAAAAAAATGCTTAAAAAATTAGTAGGATTTTATTTAGTGATAGCAATCATCATATTTGTAAATATAAACTTTACTTATGCTATTACAGCAAGCTCAAATGAAGAATATCAAGGAATTGACGTAAGTGATTGGCAAGGCTATATAGACTATAGTCGTGTGAAAGCAAGTGGGATTGATGTGGTATACATAAAAGCAAGTCAAGGAAATAATATAAAAGATGCTTATTTTGACATAAATTATGAAAATGCAAAGGCAAATGGTTTAAAAGTTGGATTTTATCATTTCTTAACAGCTACAAGCACGCAGGAGGCAGTGCAGGAAGCTACTTTTTTTGCATCTGTTATTTCTGGAAAAACGCCAGATTGTAAATTAGCAATGGATTATGAGACTTTTGGAGGAGTTGGAATAGATGAAATAAACAGTATTGCCTTAACTTTTTTAGAAACAGTAGAAAGATTAACCAATAAGGAAGTTATTATTTATAGCGATTTATATAATTCTCAAAGTACTTTTAGAACAGAATTGTCCCAACAATACGATTTGTGGTTAGCCTATTATGAAAGTACCAGTAATTTAGTAAATATTACTACAAACTGGGAAAATTATGTAGGTGTTCAATATACAGATAGAGGAAATGTCCCTGGAATAGAGGGGAGTGTGGATAGAGATATTTATACAAAAGAAATTTTTTTAGATAGTACAGAAGAAATACCCAATACAGAAAATCCAAATGAGACAGTAAATACTCAAACCATAAATTATACGGTTCAAAGTGGAGATACCTTATCGCAAATTGCAAATACCTATGGTACTACTGTACAAGAAATTGTAAATATTAATCAAATAGCAAATCCTAATTTAATATATCCAGGCGAAGTATTGAAAATTTTAACAAATTCAACAACGCCCGGTTCTGAAACAAGGGGAACCGGAAGCATCACGTATACAGTACAAAGGGGAAATACGTTATCTCAAATTGCAATGGCTTATGGAGTTTCTGTCCAACATATTGTAGAGCTTAATGATATTGAAAATCCTAATTTGATTTACCCTGGTCAGAAATTAAGAATTACCGAGAGTTCGAATACAAATTTAAATCCAGTAAATCAGAATGAAAACCTGCAATATAGCACCTATACAGTGCAAAGAGGAGATACTTTGTGGGGAATTAGCAGAAGATTTGGGGTGAGTGTTAAATATTTGGTAAGATTAAATGGAATTGTGAATCCAAGATTGATTTATCCTGGAAGAATTTTAAAAATATAAGAATACATTAATTACTTGTTTGAAAATGGTACCGATGGTGGGACTCGAACCCACATGGTTTCCCGCCAGATTTTGAGTCTTTAAAGAATTTTAACACTTATTAATTATAAGTAATAAATGCTATTCTTTAAATCCTATAAACCAATGGACTTTTAGCACCTTTTATTAACTTTTATTGATAAATATATACCACTATAATTTTTTAAAAATTTCATATTTTTTGAAAAAATGTTAGATATATGTTAGATGTTGGTTAGATATAATAACAGATAATCTACTATTAATATTATATAATTAATTACTCTACTTTAAAATCGCCTTAAAATCAATTTTAGGGCTTAATTGAATAAGAATAATACCAAATTAGATTACTTATAGTTTTATTGCTATAAGTAGTCTTTTTTTGTTTGTTCAAAAGAGACATGCAACACCTCT
>CALXRH010000140.1 GCA_944390625.1 uncultured Clostridia bacterium | reverse complement strand
GAGTTTTTCTAGTAATTTTTTGTTTGTCATAAAAAAATCCTCCTTTAAAATATATTTTGCATTTTACATAATATATTTTAAAGGAGGTTATCTATATTTTCAAGTATTTTCACGATTTTTATTGATTTAGGCTCTATATTTTAATTTACGACCACGCGCCAGCGTTTAGTGCTATTGTATTTACCAGTGTATTTTGTATTAGAAATTCCTTTGCCATAGCTGTTACCGAAAAAATGAAAATGTATGGCATGCTTACTAGTATTGGAGCAACCAAAAAACAAATCAAGAAAAATGTTTTCTGGGAAGCATCGATTTTAGGAGCAATAGGAATTCCACTTGGAATATTTTTTCGGAATCTTGGCAGTATTTGTGTTGATAAAAATTGTAAATTATTTATTAGGAGATTATTTGTTAGCTCATGTTAATGGAATTGTTATGAATATTTCCATACTACCAATTCTATTATCCGTTGTACTTAGCATAATTACCATTTACTTATCTTCTTTTTTATCGGCTAGAAAGGCAAGTAAAGTAAGTATCATCGAGCTAATTCGAAATGCAGATGAAATCAAAATCAAATCCAAAAAATTGAAAGTACCAACCATTATTTCTAAAGTATTTAAAACAGGTGGAGAATTAGCTTATAAGAATTTAAAAAGGAGTAGAAAAAAATATAGAACAACCGTTATATCAATTGTTACCAGCATCTTTTTATTTATTACTATGAATAGCCTTTTAGTCAATATGTTTGGTTTAACCGAAAATTATTATGAAGATTATGACTATAATGTAAAAATTTACAACCCAAAGGAAGAAGACATCAATCAAATTATTAGACTAGGCAACATAGACGAATATTTTATACTTTATCGAAGTTCTCAAAACTTAAGAATTACAGATTTAAGTAAAATTAATTCCATACCAGAAATAGAATTACAAGAAGATAGTTACTATGATGATACAGAAGAAAAATTAGTTGAAACCGGAGATGGCAAAATGCTACCATTACAAATTTTTTCTCTAGACCAAGAAAGTTTTAAAAAATATGCTAAAAAAATAGAAGTCAATTACGAAAAAGTAAAAGATACCGGAATTTTATGTGATAACTATATTTATTATGAATCATCCGGAAAACAAATTGAAACAAGAATTTACAAATATTCGGTAGGAGAAGAAATAACAGGAAAAATAAAAAATGAGGAATATCGTATAAAAGTAGGAGCTATAACCGATATAAAACCATATGGAATGGAACAGTCAAATTATGATGGAGGTTATATAATTGTAAACAAAGAAGCCTATCCAAACTTAGCATTTGAACCAAATGGTTTGATGATTCAGTCTAGTGCCCCAGATGATTTGGCAGCAGAAATTGAAAATAGTGATATGGATGTAACTTATGCCAACCTAGATGCATCCGTTAAAGAAGAAAGGGCAATGGTTTTAGTGACTAAAATATTCTTGTATGGATTTATAGCAGTGATTACTTTAATTGGCGTAACCAATATATTTAATACCATTACATCAAATATGGAATTAAGACAAAAAGAATTTGCTATGCTAAAAAGTATTGGTATGACCAAAAAAGAATTTAATCGTATGATTCATTTAGAAACCATATTTTATGCAGGAAAATCCTTGATTTATGGGATTTTATTAGGATTGATTGGAACCTTTGCTATGTACCAAGCATTTTCTATAAAGATTGAAAGTGGTGTGTATATTCCAGTAAAACCAATTTTAATTTCAATTGTTGCTGTATTTGTTTTGGTGTTTGTGATTATGAAATATTCGATGAATAAAATTAATAAGCAAAATACAGTTGAGACGATAAGAAATGAAAATATTTAATTGTAATATTTTTATACTTATGTTATAATTTCATCATAATCAAAAAGGGCTATATATAAGAATAGCCCTTTTTCAAAAGTAATTTTAAGGAGAATCCTAGATGAACATTCTATTAGTAGAAGATAATGAAACACTAGCAAAAGGGCTGATCTATTCCCTAAGCCAAAACAAATTTCAAGTAATACATAAAATAAACATAAAAGAAACGATTCAACTTTTAAATAATCAAAAAGTAGATTTCGTTATTCTAGACATTTCCCTTCCAGATGGAAATGGTTTTGAATTATATGAGAAAAATATAAAAGACAAAGAAATTCCAACCATATTTTTAACTGCCAAAGACGAAGAAGATGATATTGTAAAAGGTTTAGAATTAGGTGCAGATGATTATATAACCAAACCATTTAGTGTAAAAGAACTGATAGCAAGAATCCAAAAAATAATCCGCAAAGGTCAAAAAAATCTTAAAATAAAAGTAAAAAATATTGAATTTGATTTAGATAAAATGGTAGTTTACAAAGACAAAAAAGAAATCAATTTAACTAGTTTAGAGCTAAAAATATTAAGTTTATTATTCTCAAATCTAAATAAAGTAGTAACCAGAAATGATATGATAGAAAAAATATGGGAATGGACAGGAAATGACGTATATGATAATACCATAACGGTTTACTTAAAGAGAATAAGAGAAAAGCTCGATACAGATATTATCACTACTGTGAAAGGAATAGGATATAGGATTGATCAAGATGAGAAATAAAATAGAATTAAAAAAAGCGTTGGTTTATAGTATTGTCATGATTATTCTCATGACAATTGTTTTAGGATTTTTAGAATTTTATCAATATAAAGTTTATACAAACAATTTTAACCAGAAAATTGGTAGCATTTTAACAAAAATACAAGAAGAATATCCAGATATGGATTTAAATGATGTAATGGCGATTTTAAATAGTGAAGAAGAGGTTGATTCTGACTTTTTTAGAAAATATGGAATCGAATTAGAGAAGGATGCAATCGTATTAGAAAATGATACCTATTTTACGAAATTTTTTTTACTAAATACAATCTTAGTTATACTGCTAGCCTCTAGCATTATTTTAATTTTTTTAATCTATCATCATAGAAAAGATAAAAAGCTAAATGAAATTACCAAATATTTAGAACAAATTAATCAAAAAAATTACAAACTAGATATCGAAGATAACACAGAAGATGAATTATCCATTTTAAAAAACGAAATTTACAAAGTAACGGTTATGTTAAAAGAAGTAGCAGAAAATTCGGTAAAAGATAAAGTACAATTAAAAGATTCCTTATCAGATATATCTCACCAATTAAAAACACCGCTAACTTCTATTTCGGTTTTGTTAGATAATATTTTAGATAATCCAGATATGGAAGCAGAAACTAGAACAGAATTTATCAAAGACATTCGAAGAGAAATTTTTAACATTCAATTTTTAGTAGAAGCTATTTTAAAATTATCCAAATTAGATGCCAATTCTGTGAGTTTTATTAAAAAAGAAATAAAGGTAGAAGAATTAATCAACAAAGCCATTCAAAAGGTATCCATTCTTTGTGATTTGAAAAATATTGAAATAAATTTAAAGGGAGATAGCATTATAACCATAAATTGTGACTTAAAATGGCAAGTAGAAGCCATAACTAATATTTTGAAAAATGGAATTGAACATTCGAAAGAAAATGCAAAAATTGATATTTGCTATGAAAAAAATCAATTATATACAAAAATTGAAATTAGAGATTATGGAGTAGGGATAGATAGCAAAGATTTACCACATATATTTGAAAGATTTTATAAGGGAAAAAATTCATCCAGTGAAAGTGTAGGAATCGGATTAGCACTTGCAAAATCAATTATTGA
>CALXRH010000139.1 GCA_944390625.1 uncultured Clostridia bacterium | reverse complement strand
TGTTATTTCTTTTGCTTTTCGGTAATAACTATCTTTGGTATGAGATGAAAAACCTCTCATCTCCATATCTTCTTTGAGTTTTTCTAGTAATTTTTTGTTTGTCATAAACAAAATCCTCCTTTAAAATATATTTTGTATTTATTTTACATAATATATTTTAAAGGAGGTTATCTATATTTTCAAGTATTTCCACTAATTTTATTGATTTAACCTCTATATTCAAATTGACGAGCACGCGCAAGCGTGTAGTGCAATAGTTACGACGAGTGCAATTAGCGTAATACCGGTTGCCTTTTGTAGCATTGTCATTAAAAACATTTTTAAAATCTCCCTTCCTTATCTTTACGTATTATCCGCTTCATTTTGCAATTATTTTTAGGTGCAATCTATAAGTATTTTATCATACTAATTCATTGCATTCAATATTCTTTTTTAATTGTAAAACAAATGTAATATGTTTGTAATTTTACTGAAACATTTTACCAGCTTATCTCTTTTTACTATTTTTTCATAATTTAAAAAAATAATACATATTTTTAAAAAATTACCACACAAAAAGAGCCCAAATCTTAATTAATGTGTCTATTAAGATTTAGGCCCTTTACCTCTAGTATTAATAACTAAATTCGGTTAAATTATTAATATTGGTCAATAATAATTGATTACTTTTTTCCGTTGTTAAAGAATCCACACTCATATTAATGGTATAATTTCTAGCCGTATTTGTAGCAAGTACATCTGCTGTCAAAGTCTCTTCATCTTGAATAATTGTGTATTCATTTGTATTATAATCATAGATTTCTACACTTTGCCTATAATTAACAAGTGCATAGGAAAGTGGTGAAACAGTATATTCTGTTTCTCCGACTGTAATCGTTGTTTCCTCTAAGAAAAAGTATAGATTGTTTCCATCAAATAGAAAAGCATTTTCCAAAGCTGTTTTTTCGTCTTTATTAAATTTTTTTACATACATGGTTCTGTTTTCATGAATAATATTGGTAAATTTACTTAATTTATAATTTCCAGCATCTGGCATAACCAATTCCATTTCTGGTGCAAATAATACTTTACCTAAAATATTTTCATAATAAATTGGTGTGGAATCCAAGTAAATTACCTTATTATCATTATCTTTTAAAATAAGTTGAATACTATCATCATTTTGTAACACTTCCATATTGCCAGAATATTGTTCCTTAATTCCATAAAAATATTGATAATAGGTTTCTCCTGATAAATCATAAGTTTCATTTTGTAAAACCACTGCATCAAAAATTCGATAAATGATATAGATTAGTACAATTCCTGCTACCACTAATCCTATTTTGATCAATCTATCATTTTTAGTCGATACTTTTTCCCTTCCATTTTTTCTACTTTTTCTATTTGTTCTTTGCCCTGCCATTTTATTTATCCATTCCTTCCATTAAACTTTCAGCTTTTCTTTCTTTTTTAAAGTTTTTGTCCACTCTATCTTGTGATATAATATCAATATCTCTAAAAAATAAATAGGTAGTAAGAATCAGTACAAAAACAATTAAACATATTTTTATCATAAGTACTAATGAGGTATATTCTATTTCTACCATATAATTGTTGATGATATAAATAAAATAAATCATGACAATTTGTATTATGGTACAAATAATTTCATAAATCATTCTTTTGTAAGCACATATAATATAAATTAATGTTGACATACCAATCATAATGAGGCATAACCACATTAATAATTCATTGGTAACGATAGTAGCATAAAAAGCTAAAAATGTCTTAACTACAACAATGGACATTTTTAAAATGTCGATATCTGTCATTCTTAAGAATAGGCCATAAAAAAATACTTTAAATTTTTTATCTTGCCTAAAATTGCTCATAGCGATATAAGCAAATATTCCTAATACAAACATTACGATTAAAAATGATATTAATAAATTTTTGCTTTCTATCATATAATACAATATTAATTCCATTCTATTACTGCAATCCTTTCAAAAATCTATTCGGTTAAAGTTAAGCTCTGCTTTATAGCAAACAAGCACCTAATCTAAATAGAATAGATTAAATTTATTGTGCTTGTGCATAAAATACCCTCTAACTTTTTTCATATCAATTTTTTCTTTTTCTCTTCCAATTTCAATGTTTCCCTGTATTTCACCTATAATTGGCAAATAATCTTTCATGATAATTAGATTGTATTTTTTACTTCTAATTTTGATAAATTTCACATCATCATATTGTTTTACATCGCCATTAATATTTAATAATTGAACCACTATATTTTGCATTTCTTCTGTTTTATTTTTCATTTAAACTACCTCTATATAATAAACTACTTTCATCCACTTCGTCATATTTGCCTTCTAAAATGTCTTTTACATCTGTTAAAGTATCTTTAATATTTACCATTTTTCCTTTTTTTCCAGTATAGTTTTCTGATACAAATAATGGTTGTGTAAAATAATTTCTTAATTTTCTGGCACGATAAAATACCATTTTATCTTCATCCGATAATTCGTCAATTCCTAAAACAGCTATAATTTCTTCTAGTTCTTCATATCTGGTTAAATAAGAAAGGGCTTGTTTTACTAATTTATAATGTTTTGGTCCGACTCTTTCTGGGTCAATGGCTTTACTGGTAGATTGGAATACATTTATTGCAGGGTAAAGTCCTTTTTCCGCTATTTTTCTATCTAATACAATTTGACCATCTAAGTGTGTCATAACAGCTTGTACAGCATCATCATTGATATCATCTGCTGGAATATAGATCGCTTGGAAAGAGGTAATCGAACCATTGTCAGTTGAATTGATTCTTTCTTCTATTTCATTAATATCTGATACCATGGTAGTTGGATAACCATTTTCAATTGGAATTCTTTTTAACTCAGTTGATATTTCTGATTGGGCTTGGATAAAACGATAAATATTATCAATAAATAATAATACATCCTGATTTTGTTCATCTCTTAAATATTCGGCAAGAGTAAGTCCACTATATACGGCTTTCGAACGGGAACAAGAGCTATCACCCATTTGTCCAAATACCATAGCCATTTTGTCTAGCAAATTGGATTCTTGCATTTCTTGGTATAATTCTTGTCCTTCACGAGAACGTTCACCAACCCCAACAAATACAGCATTGGAACTGAATTTTTTATAAATGTTGTTGATTAATTCCTTGATTAAAACCGTTTTTCCAACTCCAGCACCACCGATTAATCCCATTTTGTATCCTTTTTGTAAAGGAGCAAAAAAGTCAATTACTTTAATTCCTGTCCAAAGGACATCTCCATTGATATTAATATCTTTGATGGATAATTTTCGATCATATACATTTCTTGTTTTAGGTGCTTTAATCGTAGTTCCATCAATGGTGTCTCCATAGGAATTAAACATTTTGCCTAATATTTTATTGGAATATTCGATTTGTAATCCTCCGCTCAGCAAGATATAAATCGATTCCTTTTTTTACGCCATGAACACTTTCAAATGGAATGGCCAAAGCAATACTTGCATCCATTTCTACAATTTCGAATCGATGGGTATTTTTTTCTTCGTCTTCATAATATAAAATATCTTTAATTTCTACTTCATTACTATTTAATAATACTTTTATATTTAAATCAGATACACTTATAATCTTGCCAATACTATTTTTTTTCATAAACTTTTTCTTTCCTCTCTAAAAAATTTTATCTCTTGCTCAGAAAACCGGTTAAGAATTTAGGTTCATTTTATTGATATTGTCTAATTGTTTTTTCAAGCTTTTCATGTTTCTTTCTTTTCGTTCTTCTCTTGCCTTTTCCTCTTCGATTTCATCAATCTTCTTAAGAGATTCTTTGGTAATCATCTGTCTCATAATATTTTCAGAAGCATAACTATTTTCTACGGCAACTTTTATCTCATACCCAAGGTATAGAGCAATGATATTTAATAAGATACTATTGATATTTCCCTCTACGGCAAAGTCATCTTGATATTCTTCTTTTCTCGTTTTCGTTTTTTCTAATGGAAGAATTTGTTCTTTTACACGTTCGATTCTACTAACATTATAATAATGATTGTAGATTAGATTGATGGATTTATAGGTTTTGTTTTTTATGCTTTCAAACATAATTTTATTAATTTGCTCATTACTTTCAAAATATTCATCTTTTGTCATCGATAATAAAACATTGGCATATAATTTATCTTTGGCAATTTTCTTACCAATAATAATTTTATCACTTTCTTTGTCTTGCCTTAAAACTTCATTAATATTGGAATTGAAACTTCCACAAAATCCTAGGTCATTGGCAATATAAATATTTAGTTCCCTTCCTTTGTCATTCATTTTAATCATTTTTTTGTCTAAAATCAAGTTTTTGTTATTTAATATATTGTCAATAAACTCTCGAACAGCTTGTTCATAGCCAAAATATTTTTCGGCCTTTCTTTTTGAAGAATCTACTCTTAATAGAGAATAGAAATTCATTACTTTTACTACACTTTTTATCCTCATGCTCATATTTATTTACCTCTTTTCTTGGCTTTTCTTAGTTTCCGAAATTTTCAAATCGATCTAAAATTTCTTCACTCGTAAATGGTTCAAATTTTTCTTGTCTAAGTAACATTTCTATTTTCTTTCCTTCTTTTAGTTTTTCTTTTAAATCTTCACTCATTTCATCTGTGTTGGCAAGTTCATAGACATCTTTTGTTTCTAGATAATTTAAAAGTTTTAAACGAACAGCTGCTCCTAATTTTTTTATTTTTTTTTTTTGTACAGCTCCACCAAGTCTAGAAACGGAAATTCCGTAGTCAATAGCTGGCTTTTGTCCTTTTAAGAAGGCTTTATTGGATAAAACAATTTGTCCATCTGTTATGGATATAATATTGGTAGAAATGTAGTCAGTAATATCTCCACCTTTGGTTTCTACAATAGGAAGTACGGTAATAGAACCACCATTTTTGTGTTGGCATCCTTTTTCTAATAGTCTAGAATGGGTATAAAAGATATCAGATGGGTAGGCTTCTCTACCAGGTGTTTTATTGGATATTAAACTAATTTCACGATAAACTTCTGCATGTCTTTTTAAGTCATCAATTACCACTAATACATCTTTTTGTCTGTTCATATATTCTTCTGCAATGGACATACCAACATAAGGTATTAAGCTAATAACAGGCGTTTTATCATCATTGGTAGCAACCACCATAATGGTATAACTTAGAGCATTTCTTTTTAATAATTCATTATAAATCGTTTTTATCTCTTTTTTGGTTTTTCCTACTGCAATATAGATACATATCATTTCCCCTGTTTCTTTAGCAACTTGTCCTTGGTTTACAATCGTATCTAATGCTATTTGGGTTTTTCCTGTTTTTTTGTCTCCAATAATTAACTGTCTTTGCCCTTTTCCAATGGGATAAATTAAATCAATTCCTGCAATGCCAGTAAGAAGGGGTCTACATACAGCGGTTCTATCCATAATAGGTACATTTGGTTTTTCAATTTCAATATAGCGAAAGTTTTCAAATGGTTTTCCGCGATAATTGGTCTACCCCAAAAATATCGACAATTCTTCCCATGGCATCATCTGAAAAGATGGCTTTAAAAATTTCTCCTGTAGAATTTACGACATCTCCAATTTCGATTTTTGTATTTTCTTTTACGATAGCTACACTGACAGAATTTTCATATATGGCATTTACATAACCCATCCCTTTTTCCATAATGATTACTTTTTCAAAATACATTACATTTTCTAGACCTGATACTTCTATGATATAATCTTTTATCTTGATAACTTTTCCTGAATCAAAAATATTATTTTTAGTCTTAATCTTTGAGACTTTTTCATTCACAAGATTTGTTATATGTGTTTCCATTGCTTTTTTCCTTCCTTATTTATATACTATAATCATAAATTTTGTTTCGATATTTAATAATGATACCTTCCGACATATTACTATATCGCTTTGTTACAATATTACGATCAATTTCGTTATATTTATTGTCTAATAGATTGGTATATATGTATATGGTAGGCTCAATTTCTTCCATTCTATCCTCAATCAATTTAAGCAAATCTTTAATGTTGAAATTTTTCTTTTGGGAAATTTCAGAAAAATTGACTAATTTTTTTTCTGTTTCTGTTAAAATTTCATTTAATACTTTGATTTGATCGGCAGAACTTAAGGTTAAGCATCCATAAGTTGATTCTTCATCAAATTTTTTTCTTAACTTATTTAAGGATTTATATTCTTTTTCTTCTTTTAGATTTTTATGTTCTGCTATAAATTCTTTTATTATTTTTTCATTATTAACTGTAAATACTTTTCTAACTTCTTTATAATTATTAAAAAACTGTGTTTCTCGATAGTCTGGTACATTTAGATTATATCTTACTTCTTCTTTAGGTTTTTTTCGGATGATTTCTTCTTCTGTAGTTTCTTCTTTTGTTTCTTTTTTTTCATCTAGCAAATCATCTTCTTCTGGGGCTTTGCCTAATATGTTTCTATGTTCAGCTTTCATTTCTGTTATTTCTGATTCGATTTCTTCTAGTTTTGCTTGTTTTTCCTCTAAAATATAATCATAGTCTTGCATTTTATTAACGAAGTATTTTTTTGCATTTTCATCCATCCTTCGAATAATATTTTTAAAAAGGATGAAAATAAATACAAGCATAATTACAATTAATATTCCTGCTGCAATGATTAACTTTGTCATAATGTTTTCCTTTCCTTTTTTCTAAGTTCTATGTAAATTGTATTAGATACAATTTACATAGATTTCTTAGCATATTTTCTATACAACTAATGGGTTATAGAACAATAGTAAAAAAGTAAATGCAAATAATATTAGTAAAAATATAGCCAATACTATTAAAATCGTCATGACACTATGAACAATATCACTTTTGGTTTCAGGGTTTCTTCCTACTGCCTCTGCCACTTTGGAACCTAAAATTCCCATTCCAATTCCCATTCCTAAAAATGACATTCCTAGCATTAATCCTATACAATATAAAGTTGCTACTAATATACTTCCATTATCCATTTTCTTTCCATCCTTTCTTTTTTTAATAATTTACAATTTTGGCAATTAAATTGGTATTCATTGTAGTACCATTGTACATGGTATTTTCTAATTTTATCTCTAAAGAACTATTTTTAGCTTTATAGGCTTCTGGTATGCTAAAACTACTACTATATCCTGATGCAGCAGCTTTTTCTAGATTACTACTTGTTAAATCAATGGTCGTATATTCTCCATCATTCAAATATACTACTAATTTAGCTCCTAGATCATAAACAAAATTACTATCTAATTTTAAATTATAATAAATCTTATCTCTTGACACTCTAGTAATTTCTAACTTTTCCGTTGGTGCTTTGGTTCGAACAGTCATGGTATCTTCTACCACTTCTTCTGCTGTGGCATCTGCATATACAATCTTATATCCAATATCTACTGAATAATTGGTATTTGGATTTAAGTTCGTTGCGCGATAGGTTGTTGCATTTTTGTCAAGTGATATACTATAACTATCTATTCCATTTGATATTCTTGCATACACAACATTGTATTTGTTCTCTGGGTCTGTTACTGTATAGTTTATATCGATATAAGTAGTATCTGCGCTTAAGGAATTTAGTGCTACACTTCTGGTTAAAGTAGAGTCATCTTGTTTTCCGGAATTTCCATTATAAATGCTTTGGAAACCAGCAGCTACATCTTGTATCCAATCATTAAGTGATTCGATCCATGAGTTGTCTTGTTGATTATTATTTTGGTTGCTGCTACCACCATTTCCTTGTATAATGGTTGTTGCATTATTATTGCTTGAAGTGGTCGTCGTCGTTGTAGAAGAATAGGATGTTCCGCCTTCTCCTGTTTCAGCAACTTCTGTTTCATTAGTAGTCTCATTTTCAACTTCATTGGTTTCTTCTTCAGCAGTTTGTACATATTCATTGGTACTTCCTATAATTTTCTTTAGGTTAATACTTTCATTTTCATACATTAAAACTTCATTTGCTACATCAAAATCAAATTCATCAGTACTGATTATCATTTCATTAATCGTTTTGGCATCAATTTCGTTATTTAATAATAAGGCATTTCCTAGTTTATCAATAATGATGATTAAATAATTTTGAGTAGAAAGTGAGCCTGTATCATTTTTTATGCTACTTGCTGCAATTAGATATTTTCTGTCATCAATTTTGTAAAATTTACTTTCTACATTCCCATTTATTGTATTATACCCTGAAATTTTACTGATATCCCCCCCATTTAAAACTTGATAAAATGTACCATATAAGTCTAATGTTTTTTTGTTTTTATCAAAGGATACTGCATAATTTCCTAAGTTATATTCTTTTTTGGTTTCATTTTCTTTTAAGTAATAATTGCCTGTCCATTTTTTGGATATTTCTGCATCATTGGCAAGTTCAATATAATTATATTCATTATCATAAATACAAGATGCACTTGAAACAGCATAAGTCTCTTTTTCTGTTCTTAATACCATTACAACAGCACAAACTAATATAACTAATATGATTAATACAATAAATGTAAATATGGTAAAATTCATTTTATTTCCAGATGTTAAATTTCTCAAAACGGCTCACCTCCTATCCTTGTGATTCTTCTTGTTCTGGTTGTTCATAAATATAGGTTGTATCGATTTGACCAACTAGTGTATTTCCTGCATATAAATTCATTTGTATGGTGTATACGCCACTTGCTTGAAATTCTGTTGGTAAATTAAATTTATAATAAGCAATACCATTTTCTGTATCATTGATTAATGTCCAATCCGGTTTAAAAGAGCTGGTTTGATTATAATTGTTTGTTAATTCTATGATGGTATAATCAATCTTGTCAATCCTGTCTATGTTGTAATAACTATCGTAGAAACGTACTTCACAAGTATTTCCACTTTGTATTAAAACCGCACTACCAATCGATACATTGGCGTCATTATCAATGGCTCTTAAGGTATATTGTTCTGTATGTTCTTCTAAATTTTCTCCTGTATTGGTTTTATCATATTTTAATTTCATTTCTACTACATAATTGTAGGAATAATCAATATCACTATTTTGTATATAAACAGAATAATTTACTGAATGATCTCTTAAGTTAAAGGTATTTCCTGTAACTTTTGTTCCATTTTGGTAATTATCATAAATATCTACCTCTACTGCTTCTTCTCGATTGTATTTATATTTATATACATGTAATTCATATTCTCCCCAATCTGATCCGCTTATAATACCATCGGCATCCTGAATTGTTGTTACAATTCTTACATATTTTGAACTATTTCCTGTTGCTTGTCTTCTTTCCATTTTTAAACCTATAGTAGGTGTTTTTAGTTGTTTTAAATTAAATTGTTTAGACACTGTTTCAATTTCACATTCTTCTGTTGTTCCAGATGATTGAATGGTTACAATTGGTGTTATTTTTAATATATAATCTTTTCCCATGGTAAATACATTATTTTGTGGACTAATACTTACTTTTTCTAATATACTATTAAATTTTTCTCCATCTGGATAGTTTGAATTGGTAACAACTAAAGACCCATCTATAATTTGATAATTTGAATTTTCATTGTTCCTTATGATATTGTTTTCGGTAAGAGATACTTTTGTTATGCCATCCATTTCATAAAATGTATATCTTGTTTTTTCATACATATTGGATCTTTCTCTGTCTAGATAATAAGATATGTTAATTGATTTATCTGTATAATTGTCAGCAACATATTCTATTTTTAAATCATTAATGCCAATGGTCGCAAGTGTCTCAAATGTATAAACTCTTCCTACTTCTTTTGTTTCTGTATCATAGGTATATACATATTCCGAATTTTCCATATATTTAAATCTAATATAATAGTATTCTGCTGGTGCTAAATTATCTAGTTCAAAGTTTTGTATTTCATCCATACTAATGGTTCGTGTTTCACATTCTGCCCAATTTGGTGTTTGGCTAGAATCTTTCGCATGCCAAATTTCTACTACTAGTTCATCAATTTGTAAATTTAACGGATTGATTGTTGTTGCACTAATATTTGCTGTACTAATCGTTGTTCCAATGCTATTTACTTTTAATCCTAAACGAAGGTTTTGTATGTTAATGGTATGAGTTGTCGATTCATCTACTTGTCTAGTTGCTAATTGTTTTTGCACAATCACATTTCCATTTTGTTTTAATCCTGCCTCCGAATATTGTAATTCTAATGTAATTCCATTGGCTAATGAATTAATTCCGTCCATATCTCTTAATCCAAGTTGTGCTACACTATCTGTAGTTGTAAAACGATATTCAAAGATATTTCCATTAATAGAATCTGCGGTTACTAAATTGTTGTTTTCTAATTTTAAATAAGCATTATTGGAGTTGGTATAAGTTGCATAATTTCCGGTATCAGTTGTATTAAATCCAATTCTTCCATTATCATAATATACTGTTACTTTTACGGTAATGTTACGATTTATAAAGTTAATAAAATTTTGATGATCTACTAAATCTAATAAATCTACATCAATATAGTTTCCGTTTTCAGTATCTAGTTTTAATAGTTTTGTTGACATTTCTTCACTTCCGTTGTTAAATGTCACAACAGCTGCTGCAACTCTTGTTACATCACTTCCGGTTAGTTGAATTCTTACTGTATTTGGATCATTTGCATCATTGTAATTAATACTTCCTATATGGATATCACTTGCATTTACAATTCCCTCAAATCGTTGTGTTACTAAATCCTTTGAACTATAAGCTGTACTTCTTACTTTATTTAAATTGATTGTACAACCTAGTACATAAGTTGTATTGGTAGATAATCCACCTATTACAACATCGTGGATTAATCCATCGGTTTTTATCTCTATGTTAGACATTTGTACAGTTCCACCAACTGATAAGGTTAAATAAGCAGATTCTGTTGTACTATTTGCTTCATAACGTAATGCTTTATCTGGGTCAATACAAGAATAGATATAAGTTATACTATTTTCGTCTGAAGTAGATGGGTAAAGTGTAAAGTTTGGCTCTTGTTTGTTTGGATATATAATATCTGTTTTTAAACTTTGGTTATCATAAGTTATTGTTTCATTACTTTCACTAATTGGCCATATGATGTCATTTCCATTTGTATCGGTATAGGTAACAGTATAAGAGAAGAAGTACGCACATCCTCTATGCATTCCTGACTTATTATCTTCCTCTGCTTGACTTATGGTTCCGTAATTTAATTCAAATACTGCTGATGGTGCTTTTTCTTGGTTCGTAAATCTTAAAGTTTGCGTAAGTTGAGTTCCATCTTCATTTAATACGGGATTTCCTTTTTCATCCCAAACATAATAAGTTATTTCTTTTGCTGTTAGAGAACCAGTATTAGCAAAATCTGTTCCTACCGAATATCCAACATAGGTGCTATCTAATAAATCGGTACGCTTCTCTAAATTGTATCGATTAGCATTTGCATTGGTAATTGCTGTTGCTGTAATTTTTCCAAGTTCTTCTGTAACTTCTGATGTTGTTCCTTTTCCATCTACAATAATATAAGATGCCGTATAGGTCTCATTTGATTGGTTATCTGTATAAGTTGTGTTTCCTGTATCTTCATTACCATCTTCTGCTGTTTCAATTGGAATTTTATTGGAATAGTTTGTTCCATCAATTGTGGCTGTTACCACTACTTGATAATTTACCTCTGTATAACTTGACTCTAGCCCTCCTCCTATAAAGGATGGTGTAATTACCAGAGTATTGTCAAATAATAAATCTTGCAAGCTATTGACAGGAGTTGCATATTTAGCATTATCTAAACATAATCCATAATTGTTGGTTGTAATGGTACGAGACCAGTTGTTGTATTCACCAGTGTTGATATCTCCAGAACCTTCGTATAACATAATATTTACACTTGATAAACCTTCTTTTGCTACTTCATTTCCTTCTAAGTTTAGTTCTACCGTAAAAGCATTTGCCGAAATATCTGCTGTTGTTAAATTTGCCGTTAATGTCTCATAAGCTCCTGTTGTAACAATGCTACTTCCTATGTGAACATTTTTATATTCACCATTTCCATCTTTTAAGTCTACGGTTCCATATACAGAGAATGTATAAGATGTTTCTGCTTTAAGTCCTTTGTTACTACTTCCACTTTCTCCTAAATCCACCCAAAGTTTGATAACTTCGTTTCCGGAGCTGTCTGTTGTTTTTTCATCCTCTTCTAGGCTTGTTCTTTTTACATATACTTCTCCTTCTACTACATCACTGTAATAGGTAACAGTTAATGGGTTATTTTCATCAACTGTTATGGTGTTTTCATTGTCTATGATATAAAGCCATCCTACAATTTCTGTTGGTGGATAATCGCTTTCTAATCTCTCAAATTTTACAGTAGGAAAAGTTGCTCCATTTAAGGCAAAGGCTCCACAAATTGAACTTTCAATTTCAACATATTTTTCGTTATCATAGGTTGTTGCAATAACTTGGAAACCATAATATTGCTCTCTTATAATTGCTTCTTCACTATCTTCTTCTCCTACGGTTATGGTAATTTCTTTACTGGTGGTCTCTCTTTGATAAGCAATGTTTTCTGTGTCATAATCTAAAGAATAGGTCCCATCTTCTTGCTGAATTTGTGTGAATTTATATAAGATGTATTGATAGCTTTGTATGGAACTATTTTCGTCTGTCACATCATCTATGTATAAGGTGAAGGTTCCATCCCTTTTATTAATTGAATAATTTAAACGATTAATGGATGCTTTTGTTTTTAAGGTTTTACATGGTGTATCTATTATCCAATTTTCACCATCTTGTATAATTCCATCATAAGTAATATTAGAAATTCTTACAATGTAGTCTGTATTAGCTGTTAAACCATCAAATATAACATTTTCTTCTGAACCAGTATTTCTGATCGTGGTTCTTCGATTGGCTATTTCATTACCACTAGCATCTAATAAAACGGCATCTACACTGGTAATCAGTTCATCACTAAAAGAAATATTAAAACTCAAAGAATTATCTGTAAAGGCATCTTTATTGATTGCCACTCCTATGGATGATGTTACAAAAGTTTTATAAAGGAAGTTCTTTGTATAAGTATTTTCGCTCACTGTGTAAGTTGCAGTGGCAATGATGGTATAACTGGTATCTGGTAAAAGTGTTTCTACATTTACTGGTATACTAAAGGTTCCATATGATTCTTCTGTTTGATATACCGTTTTTCCAGTTGCATTATTTATAATTTTTATTACAATATTGTCATTTTTGGATAATAAGTCATCATCATCTGTGATTTGTATATTTCCTGTAATACCAATTGCTGTTACTTCCATATTTTCTAGTTTAAATACTGGTTCTGCTGTTGCCACTGATTCGTCTACTTTGTTTTCATTGTCATCTACATATTCATAGATAATTTCTGGTGTTTCAATGCTGATTTGGTTTTGTGCCTGGCTAGAGCTATTATCTCCTAAGCCAGAACCTGCAATAACTGTGGTATTAGAGCTGGTGGTTGATGAACTTGAACTCGAGCTTGAACTTGATGTGGTTCCCGCATTTGATGTACCCCCTTGTCCTTCTGCTGTTTGTATTTCATTTTCTGCATTTGTCTCATTGGTATCGGTTTGGTTTTCTGTATTTTCTTCTGTCTCTGGTGTTAAATCAACTAATGTAACATTATCGTCTGAATTGATTACCATGTCCTCTAAAGCCATTTTGTTTTCATCATTTTGACTTACAATTTTGGTTCCTAAGTTGATTTTAATTCCATTTTGTAACTCTACATAGGTATTAGAAGATATCGTTTGATAACTAAATTCTTGATTGTAGATATTGACAATTTCATTATCAAAATATTCTACTTCCACATACCCTTCTGCTTCTTTTGTCATACCATTATTTAAAGTTACTGTTAAGTTATTTGCTAAAATAATATATTTGTTACCAGATATTTTCCAGATAGCTTGCTCAAATTGTAAATCTGTTCCAAGATTTTTAACTGTATATCGATTGGAGATTTTCTTGATCTCTTTATTGGCTGCTACATTGTAATAAATAATTGGATTGTCGTTTATTTTACTTAAATCCAATAATACACTATCTTGCAGAGCCACCACATTTCCACTAGAATAGTGAATAAAATTGTCATTATTTAACGTGACTTTTGCTCCTTCTGTATCATAAAAAACAATTTGATCATTATAAGATGTTGTATATGTTTCATCTTGGTAAAAATAATATCGATCTGATGAACCATTTAATATATAACCTGATTCGGCAAATGTTACTTTTTTGCTTTCTTCTACATTGATTATGTTATATACTAAAATGATTGCTAATATTAAACCTATGCTTATAAAAAACAAAACATATTTTTTCATAAATTGTTCTCTCCTTTATTTTAAGTTGTGTTTTATTCATATTTACTCCTTTTTAGCTTAACATACAACAAAAAATTTTTCAATATACTTTTTTTCCTGTTTTTTTATCTTTTTTCGTCAAACCTTTTAAAATAAGTATTTTTAAGGTATTCCTAGTAAAAAAACTTTTTCATTACATTTTTGTTACAATTTTGTTACAATATTCACGGAATAAGAGGAGGTTATAAAAACCTCCTCTTAAGCTATTTTACATAATTTTAATAACTCTTACCTATTCTTTTTATATAGAATAAATAATATAATACAAATTGAACCAACAATTAAGGAAATGATAACAACTCCCAAATCTCTCACTCCTGTGACACTTGCTGAAAGATTCGAATAATAAGATATTAAATCAGAGTCACTACTTATTTTATCATTTTCCGTTTGTGTTTTTGGAGAATTCATTTTTAATAATTCTGCCGTGCTATATACTACATAGCTCTGTGTTCCTGGATCATAAGTTGTTATATATTCATTTTGAGTAGCTGCATTGGTTGTATTTTCTTGTATCATTTGACTAGCATTTTGTGCATCATTTTCTGTCTCTGGCGTAGGTTGTGCTACGTCTTGATTGGTATTTTGACCTGATTGTTGGCTATTTTCGCCATCAGTTGTTATATTGATTTCGATATTTTGTTGTTCTTGGCTTATTTCTTCCATTGCTTCATCAATCGAAACTTTTTCTAATTTGCTTACCAATTCTTGTGCTACTACATAATCTGCTTGATCAATATTGTAAGATATCCTCGCTAAGCTTAAATTGCTAACAAGATAATCTACAAAATTTACATTTTCTACTCCGTTGTCATACACTTCTTCTCCTGTTATGTAATTAAATCCATAAACCTTTCCACTTGCGTAATAAACCAATAGTATATTATCTTCGCTATTTAGGTTATTGGTCATTGCTATAATGTCTTCATTTTTAAAGTTAGATGGATAATTAATCTCTGTTAATAAATCATAAATCACTCCATCTGTTCCTAAAACTGCCTCATATTGTTTATTGTTATAAGAATCAATAATGATACTTTGTGGTTTGGTATCTAGTTTTCCGTCAATTACATACATCGTATTATTTTTAACCAATATTTGTTGATCTTTATAAGTGTAATTTTCCTCATTTTCTATTACTTTAGAAGCATGAGCAAAAGTTTGGATGGTCACATTATTATAGGTCGCACTCATCATTGGTACTTGCTCATCTAATCGTTTGATTTCTAAGTTTCCATCATTTAGTATACTCATAGAAGTTAAGTCATAAATATTTCCATTTTTGTCTAATGCTTTATTTTCATATAAGTTTACAAATTCACCATTTATGGTTCGTTTATTCGAATGAATCGTATCATCTGCAATATATAAGTATTCATCTCCTAATTTTGATAATAGGTTTTGGCTATTGTCTGTTGTTACTTCTTGTGTATACCAGTACTCTAAATTAGATACTGTGATTTCAAGTGGTGTATTAAAGTCATATTGAAGCGTATATACACGGTCTTCGATTGGTGTTTTTTCTACAATAATGTCATTACCTGCTATTACTTTAAAGGTTGTATTAGAACTCACTTTGCTAAATTCGATATTGATTTTATCAACATCTACTGCATATACGGTTAGCTCTGGTAGTTCTTCGTCTACCATCAAATTAGCTACTCTTAAATTAGCATTACTTAATGACATGGTATTTGTATTTTGGAATTCTTCGGTTCTAGTTGGAATTGGTATTTTGGTTTGAACAATATTTAAATAACTTGAACCCCAATATAGATTTGCTGTATAATTTGTTTTTAAAGTTGGGAAATAGCCACTTGTATAGTCATATCTTGCATTTCCAAAGTTCAAACCGATATTTCCAATGGTTTCTCCTTCTTCGTCTAAAACTCTATCATTTTTCGTAAAGATACTGATATCACTTAGTTCACCACTGCTTACTAGGTTGTAAGCTTGGATTTCTTCTGTAATTCCTCCTACTTGAATTCCATTTAAGTAAGAACAATTGTAAACATATATATTATTCATATAAGGACTTTGTGTTACACCAGATACACTATTGTTCACAGAACCGATTGCCATATCGGCATAACTTCCTGTTGATGAAATATCTGTTACAATTAAGTTGCATTCCACATTATTATAAGAAAATACCTCTTCATCATAATTTAGCTGTTTGGCGATTATACCAATTAAGCCTCCTGCAGAATTTCTAGCATAAATAGTTTTATCATTTTGTGTATTTGCTACAAAATTATATTTGATCGTTGCTTTATATTG
Organism: uncultured Clostridia bacterium; assembly: GCA_944390625.1. Classification (GTDB taxonomy): domain Bacteria; phylum Bacillota; class Clostridia; order TANB77; family CAG-508; genus CAG-269. The sequence goes on along the minus strand of CALXRH010000139.1, from coordinate 8,622 downwards.
TAAATTGCTTAGTCTCGAATTGTCAAAATATCCAACTATTCCTCCTGCTCCGTTTGTTCCTACTGTTACTGACGTATTTCCTACATAACAATATTGTATATTACCATATACAAACTGTCCTGCAATTCCTCCTGCATAATTGGCTGCTTGTACCGTAGAATCTAAACAAGTAGAGTGCCATAAGAAGAAGTTAGAAGATGAAATCGAACTTGCTGCTGTTCCGGTGTATCCAGAATAAAAGCCAACAATTCCTCCTGCATAATTTCCATCTGCTACAATGGTACTTTGTTCTACTACGCCACCGGCTAAAGTTCCTATTTCATAACCTGCAATTCCTCCTACATAGTTCAAATAACCTCGAATGGTTACATTTTTAGCATTCGCTCCTACTAAAGAATAATTGGTACTATCTGTACTTGAAATCGATGTAGTTGCATATTCTTCTGAACCGATAATTCCTCCTACATAATTTCCTGTTCCAGTAACAGTCACATTTTCTGATGCTGCATTTCTTAGTCGACCTGCGCCTCTTCCTGTTACTCCACCGACATAACTTGTTCCTGTAATGGTTTGATTGCTGCCATCAGACCTTAAATTAGTCGATATTGCGTAGACCGAGTTATCTAGCCCAATACAACCACCAACATAAGTAGTTCCTTTTATGGTATTATTGGTTGCTTTTAAATTATTATTATTCGTCCATCCTGCTCCTCCAAGATTGCCTCCTGTTGCAGATGCACCTGTTATGGTATTATTAGTAGAAGTAATATTGCTATCTGTATAACCACCTTGATAACCTATGTTTCCACCGGTATAACTACCTGTTCCTATAATGGTATTATTGGTTGAAACTGCATTAGTAACATTTCCTGATGCACATCCAAAATTTGCTCCTACATAGCTGATTCCCTGGATAATACTATTGGTGTTTTCAACTGTATTAACCGTATTTCCTCCTCCTACATAATATCCAATTGTACCACCTACATAACTTGCTCCTTTGACAAGCCAAGAAGTTTCAGCATCTCCACTTTGTTTTCCTTCTTTTGCATATTGGTAAGCAGATATATTGGTTATGACTCCTGCACTATAACCTATGATTCCACCAATATAATTTCCAGTTGCCGTTATAGATAGATAGGTCCCCTCTATATTGCTCGAGCTTCCCAAAGATGTTGTTTGTCCAACTAAACCTCCGACATAGTGTCTTCCTGTAACCGTTACATGACTAATGGTAATATTCCTAAAACTTCCTGCAATACATCTTGAGATAACCCCTATATAATCATAATTTCCTGTACAATTTATTTTAATATTGGTAAAACTACAATCAGTGGTCGCACCTCTTAAAATACCGATTAGTCCTACATAGCTACCATTTCCTTGTAGGTTTGAGTCTTTAAAATGAATATTTTTCAAGCTTGTTTTGATTTCTTTAATAAATCCACTACTAGAAGATAGACCAGAAAGATTGACATTTGAAATGACAAAGTTATTATCTGCCTCTAGCCTTCCAATTGTTACATTACTTTCAATTTTGTCTACAGTTGAAAAATCAATATTACCTAGTATTTTTACATTTTGCCCTTCATAAGTTCTTCCCTCTCCTGCAAAAAATTCATTCCATTCTGCTGCATTGGATATTCCTTTGTAAAGTTCTACTTTGATTTTGGTAGATATTTCTTTTTCGACCTCTTGTCCATTTCTTTCGTAATAAATATATTCGATTTTATAACTGTCAAATGCTTTATTTGGTGTTGCAATAAAGGTAACAACGGTAAGCCCTGTTCCTTCTTCTACAGATGTTTGCCAAGAGCCTTCCACAACTTGCATGTCATCATTTTCTATTTTTACTCTAGTAAGATTTAGATTATTTGGGTTTTCAAATTTCATAACAACCGTAACTTGTGTTTTATCTGCCGATGGTGTAGAAGTTATGGTATTTAGTTGTAAATCATTGTCTAGGGCATTCATTCTTTGGTTTGGCAATACATTTCCTTCTGTGTCATTTAATTCTGGTAAATATTCATTTTCGATTAAATTAAATTCTTCTCCATCAGAGTTAATAATCGTATAAGCATAGTTGTTATCAAATTTTAGTAAATTTGAATAGGTATTCATCTGGAATATTTCTTCATAAGATAATAGTTTCGTTGCTCCTAAAGTACTGGTTAATACTTCACCATTGATTAATTGGTCTTTATAAGCATAGTTATTATAAGAAGCTGTCCCCGCATTGGCTCCGAAAATTCGATTAACGCCTCCTACACTGTTTCCTGCTACATAAATATTTCCTAAATAAAGGTTATTGGTTATACAATTGGCACTTGTTCCACTATATCCTGCTATACCACCAATATAAGCCGTACCAGATGTTACTTTACTATTAAAGTTAGTTAAGCTATAACAATATTGAATATAGGTATTTCCATATTGACCATAACCTAAAATTCCTCCTGCATACATTTTGGTGTTAATTTTTCCTGTGGTAAAACAGTTTCTGATATAAAAATAAGGTTGTCCTGCTTTGATTCTTTCATTTACATTATGTGTCTTATAGCCAATAATTCCTCCGACTCCGCTATTAGATGTAACATCTGCATTCATAGTTATGTTTTGAACATAGCAATTGTTAATATAAGTTTCTACTCCACCATAAGCATGTATATATCCTAAAATTCCACCTACACAAATACCGGTTACACTAGTATTGGTAAATTCAACCGTAAATCCTTGGATTGAGCAATTTTGTATGGTTATATTATCTGATAAACTACTTGAGCTACTATCTAAATAACCAATGATACCACCAATATGTGAGCTTCCGCCACTATAGGTTGAATTAATTTCCATTTCATTGATATGAATATTGTCAATTTTTATATTGTCTGTGATATTTGCTGTTTCAATGAATCCTACATTTTGCGAAGAAGTATTAATAATAAAGTTGTCAATATAAAGGTTTTGTATGGTTCCTTGTCCAAAGCTTTTGATGAGTGACTGGGTTCCTTCAATATTTTTTAAGGTGTGAATTTTTCCATTGTATTTACCATCTAAAAATCCTTCAAAAGTTCCGGTTATATAAGGGGCATAATCAGCACTTGCAAAATCAATATCTGCAATTAATCGATAGTTTTGAATCAGTCCACTTACTCCATTGGCATCTGGATTATTAATATTGTTCCATTCTTCTGCTGTAGAAATGTTTTTAATAAAGGTAACTTCAATCGATCTGGTTCCTAAATCTTCGTTTTCGCCATAAATCGATTCCATGATTCTTCCATTTGCCATTCTACTTCGAATGGATGCTACATTATAAACATCTAAAAATGAAGTTGGATTATTTAATAATACATATACTGTACTTACTTTTTTACTATAAGATTGACTTAGAATGGTTGCTTGCAAATAATTTAGGTTTATCTCACTAATGGTTGTTCCAGCAGGGTTATAAATCCTAAATTCTGCTAATTTTTGATTTTCATCGGTTAAATCGATATTATTTACCCTAATATAAGATTCGATTTCTGATTGTACTCTTTCACTTAAACCTAAAGCATAAATATCATTGTTTTCTATTACTGTAGCTGATAATACATCAATAATTTCTGTACCAGTAAGGTCAATTCTAAGATTTTCTTGTTCTGGCATGCAATAATTTAGCTTCAATTGTGGATAATAACCATTATTGACATACATATCAATAATAAACTGATTAAATCCATTGGCATTTAATAATAAATTTTGTACTCCAGCTTCATATAAGGCAGTTGCCGATGATCTCGTATTATAATCACTTGCTTCGTAATTGACATCACAGAAATAATAAGATTCATAAACTTGTGTACTAGTATATTTATTTAATATATTAGGACCAATGTTGCTTTCTTTATTGGTAGCATCTAAAACACTATAATATTCATATCCATTGTAAATGGTCGTTAGTGGTGTAACAGAATATACATTTCTTACAATGGCTGTAGAGTCTTTTGTACTAATAATAGCTCCTGTTATTTCATCAATTACTGGTGGGTATCCAACATTATAAACAATATTGGCACCATAAGAATAAGTAGAATCACAGTGGTTCATGTAAACCGGAGAGATGTTGTATACATTTTGAAGTACTCCTGCTCCATCTACTTGGAATACGACACCTGCAATGTATCTATAATCTCCAATGGTTATTTCTTCAATTCCTTCGATTCCTAAACCATATAAATAACCATTTTGGATGGTTCCTGATGAATACAGACATACTCCTGCTAAATATTGAGAACCATATAAAGTGGTTTCAAAATTGACTACAAAGTTTTGAATGGTTCCCTCATTTTGATAACCAATTAGTCCTACATGAATTCTTTGCTTTTCCGTACATCCTTTTAGGTTTACAATCATGTTATCAATTGTTGCATGGTTATATAAGAATAAGGAATAAATACCATCTTCTGGATCGATAAATTGGTCAGTTCCTTCTACTCTTATGGTATATCGGTTGGTTGTATTATTAATGTTATAGTCAATTACAATATTTTTTAAACTTGCTGTTTCTTCTAATTCATAGAATAGATAAGATGTTGTTTCTTTTCTGGTTGCTAGAGAATAGGTATCTTTTTTAATTGTATTTCCATTAAAGTCTATACTTCCATAAAATGCTATGTTTGGACTTCCAAAGGTAAATTCTCCTGCAGTAGTTGCTCCTGTTAAATCAATATCATTTAAAATAATATAATTTCCATATGGTTGAATTTCTAAAAATTCTTCTGCTGTCGTAATACTTTTTATTTCTTTTGTGGTTTCTTTACTATAAGTAAATGTTGCTGAATCTAATACATATTCTCTACCATTTTGTTTAATAATTAGATCTAAGGTGTATTCAGTCTCATCTTCTGTTTCTGGTATTTGGTATTGATACGTATTTTCTACATTTTCGTATGAATCATAAGTATAGTCAAATTCTTCATTCATTCCAGTACCAGAAGTTAATCTTACAAAATATCTACATCTTTGTTCCTCTTTATCAAATGTTGCATGATTTTCATCAATAAAGTTTACATTTACATTTGCTAATAATTGGTATTGATAAGGTGTATAAGCTGTTGCAATATCTCCTAATTCTACTTTTAAATCTTTTACTTCTAGGTAATAGTCGATTTCAATCATTTCTGGCTCTTCACCATTTTGTTCTTCTTCCTCTGTTAGTTCTTCTTCTTTTTCATATTTTTCTAAATAAAAGCCCAAATAGCCGTCACTTGGCACAGTTAGTGTTTTTTGGTAGGTAATATAATCATTTGTTTTTAAGTTTGTAATTTCCTCAATATTTTGCCCAATTTCTTTTCCTTTTTGTAAATACACTTTGCCATTTGTGTCTGTTATTTTAGCAGAAAAGGATATGGTAACAGTTTGACCAATATAATTAGAAAAATCATATACATAACATTGATTAGATAGGAATTGTAGTGTTATGGTGTTTCCTGATTCTGTGTAGTTTTTTCCGTAATTGTATTTTGAATCTATCGTAAATATAGCATTGTAACTTTCATCCAAACTATAAGAACTTGTCATTGCATCAAAACATTGTGCATACCAATTATTTTCTGATTTTACATCAATTAGGTTGGCTCCTTCTTCCATTTTTTGTCTTTCTAGTCCTAATAGGTCGATGGTTCCTCCTAGTCCTGTTGTTACAAATTGAGTCGTATCGATTTGGAAATTATTTTGAATTTTACTACTATCATTTGTTTCATTATAAGAAGATACCTCTGCTGTTAAGGTGTAAGTCTCGTTTTCATTTAGCCCTGTATAAGTTAGTCTTACCCATTGATTCGTTGGGATTAAGGTATTACTTTCAATTTCACTTGGCTCTATGGTTGGTAAATATTCTTTACCATAGGAATCTGTCATTCTTATGGTTACAATATTTTCGATACAAGTACCATCTATATCATCAATATAAATGTCCATATCAATTAAGCTGGTTGTTACAATTACATTAGCTATGTTTAATTCGGCTGGTAATTTGTTGGTAATAAATTTGGTTAGCGTATAGGATGTTGTTATTTCTTCTTGTGTGTTTCCTTGTTCTGCAATTGCTTTCATAACAATGTTATAGGTTGTATTGGAATTTAAGTTTTCGATTAAGTTTTTTATTCCCTCTTCTGTAGATAAAGAATTTATATCTGTCATTTCTACTTCTTGTATTGTGCTGCCTTCTTCATTTTGTATGCTTAAATGTACACTCTTTAAAATTTGAATTAGCCTACTATCTGTTTTGCTTGTATTGATAGAAGTTGTTAAATTAATACTATGATAGGTTATATCGGTTGTGTCATCATAAGTAATGTTTAATTTTAAGCTTCCTAATTTGCTTAGCGCTAAGGTTGTAAATGTTGCATTTCCTATTTCTTGGTCATATTGTAATCCTTTTCCATCTTCTATATCAAAATCAGCATATACTTTTATAGTATAAGTGTTTTGCGGATCTAGCTTATTAAATACTAATGTTTTTTCATTCGTTCCAATTCCTGCATTGGCTACAACTTCTCCTGTGGAAGAATATAGCGTATATCGATAATTTTTTAGCTCAACCTGATCGTCATTTACCAAAGTTGGTTCTATCGTTACAGAAATTACTTCTTGTGCTGATACTTTTATTTTTACAGAAGGCGCCTTTTTAGAGGTTACTGTGCTTCCTGTATGATTGGTTAAATTCATAGTATTTCCAGCTGTGTCATAAAATCTTATTTCATAATCACATTTGGTATTAGACCTTAGGCCATCTGAAGATTGATAAGTTACGGTGTCTCCTCGTAGTAGACTTCTTAATGTGCTAGAGTCTATGGAATATTTGGTTCCATTAATGATAATTTCTGCCTTAGATACACCATAAATTGCTTCATCTTCGATATTGGATACTATGTGTAAGTCTTTTAGCTCGATTTTACTAGAATATACTTGTCCATTTTCAAAGCTTAAATTGATAGGGTTTAAGTTTTCTACTCCTTTTGTTGTGATTTCTTGTTCTAAGATCGTATTTTCAATTAAACTTCCTTCTTTGTTTCTATATTGATAGGTTCCAACAATTTTATAAGTTGTACTTGGCAATAATTTGGTAACACTTAAGGTTCCAGATGATGTGCTTGATGTTCTAAAGGCGATCTGATCGTCTTTGTAAAAAGTAAAAGTTACTGCCTTGTATATAACTCTACTTGGGTCAGTTATACTAATTTGTGTATAAGCACTATATACATTTGCTACAAAATTATCACAAGTTACCGTTGGTTTTACCCATTTGCTTTCTACTGGTGTATTGCTAGTGTTATTTTCTTCTATGATTTCAGTTGGTTGTTCAACTACTGGTTGTTCTTCTTGGGTAGGCTCTTCTACTATTTCTTCTTTTACTGTATGATTGGTTGGTGTCTCGTTTTCTTCTTCTTGCTCTTCTTCTGGTTCTTCTTGCACTGCTGGGGTAGTTTCTTGTATAATTTTTAAACCTAATAAAAATTCTTTATAAGTATATTGTTTGTTATAATCAGGAATGCTTACCGTAGAGTTTTCATCTACATCCAGTATTTTGTTGTAAACAAATTCATCATTATTTAATGAATAGTAAGTAATAAAACTACTGGTAAAATTGATGATACTATTCATAGCTATGGTATATTCATTTAAATTTGTTTTTATTTTTATTTCTTTTGTATTAATATAAAGGTTGTCTGTATTTTTCATTAAGATATAGTCATAGTAATCTGCTCTCTGCATCGTACTTGTGTTATACAATGCTCCTGATGTTAGGGTAATGCCAGCATATCCAGGTATTTCTTGAAAGTCATCTGTTATTAAAGTTACATCTGATGATAAATTATAAAGAGCTAATGAATTGTTGACAAATATAGGGTAGTTTAGGTTTATATTGTCTTGTTTACTAGCTCCTAAATAATAAGAACTTAAATTTTCATATATGGAATCTTGGTCTTTTACTTGCAAAGCTTTTACACTATGATCTACATCAAAGTTTGTATTTAATAAATTGTTTGCAATGTCTTTTCCAGAAACTGCATAACCATCATATTCTAATGTTGTATATGGTATAAATCTTAGATAAATGATATAGGTTACTAATAAAATGATGATTAAGAAATTAAATAATGCCACAAAAAACATTGGTGTCATTTTTTTATTTTTTCTGAATTTTGCCTTTTTTGCCATATCGCTACTCCTTATTCTTACAATATCTCATTAAAATTTTAACATATGCCAAAAAAAAAGGCAATATGAATTTTCGCCTTTTTTGTTTACGTTTCGACATAAGTATGCTGTTTTCTGGGTTTGCGGTTTTTTTACATTTTCGTTACAAAATTTTTTTCTCATTGGGGACAGACCCTTTTGCGAAAGGGTCTGTCCCCAATGAGAAATTTTCATAGAATTGCTTTCGGATTGATAATGGTCAGTGCTACTTTATGTAAAGCACGACACGGAACCCGATGTGGGTGTAGTAACCGCCAGTACTATAGCTACCGTGGCGGCAGCAAACTGGACCGCCGGAGCCACTGTCATTGAAGCTACCACCACGAAGGACAGCACGTTCTGTTGCCCCATTTGGGTAACCTGTCTCAGTTGTCC
>CALXRH010000138.1 GCA_944390625.1 uncultured Clostridia bacterium | reverse complement strand
CAACTGTTGATGGAAATGAAGTAGAATCAGAATATAGTGATGAAATCAGAACATTACCAATAATAGAAAACTTAACAGTCGATACAGTAACAGAAGCTGGAAAAGAAAATTCTGGAAAAGTTGCTGTTGATGGAAATAATTTAATTGTAAATGGAGAAAGTTTTGATACAACAGTAATAACAGAATTAGCAACAGCTAAAACAGTTATTTCAACACTAAAAACAGGTGATGTTGTAACAATTGATGAAAATGCTACAAATGTTACTTTAAAATTAGATGGTGGAGCATCAGCAAATGTTGCAGAAAGAGATTTAGGCAACTTAAAAGATGCAGTAGTAGAAGTTGAAAGTAATGAATATAACAAAACAATCAAAGGAACATTTAAAACATTAACTTTAAAGGGTGTAGATTCAATTTTCACAGTTGATGGTGTTACAGCTCAAAATCCTATTGTTTTAACTGATGGTGTAGAAGTAAATGGAAATCAAAACTATAAACTTCAAGCAGGTTCAACAGCTATAATAAACAAAGTAAAAGTTAGTGCAAGTCAAGATGCTACAATTTCAGCTACAGGGAAAGTATTAACAATTAAAGCTAATGAAAGTGCTAATGACTTAGTATTTGAAAATTCATCAGAAGGAGAAGCAGTAATCACATTTACAGGACTTGATAACAATACATCAGAACAAAAAGGAACAATCACTATTAAATCAAATGGTGGAAAAGTTACTGTAGAATCACAAAAAGTAAATGTAAGTGCTAATATCAAAGTTGAAGTAAATAACGGAGAAGTTGATATTACAGAACCTTCATTAACTGGTGATAAGACAGTTACAGTTTCTGCTGAAGAAGGAAAACAATCAACAATTGTTGCAAATGCTACAACAAAAGCTCCTGTAACAATGAATAATGTAGAATTAAAAGATTACACTGATGAAGAAATAAAATCAACATTTGGTGTAACAAATCAAGATGAAATCATTGCTATTGACCAATATATTAATTCTTTTGAATTAAATGGTAAAGGTGCAACAATTTCAGTAAATAAAGGTGAAGATAATGTTACAATTACTGTAAATGGAAATGCTCAAAACTTAGAAATCGGTAACTTAAAATAATAATTTAGCCTAAAAAATCATATTTATAAACTTAAAAATAATAGAAGATATGGATAGTGTATCTTCTATTATTTTTTAAAAATCATAAAAGTTATTAAAAATGTAACCCTCTTCTTTTAAATAATCAATAGAGTCTTTTAAAACTAAATCAGTTTCATTAACATCAGAAGTATCATGCATTAAAATAACTAAAGTGCCTTTGTTTTTACAAGAATTTTTTAAATTATTTAATAGTTCAGAATTAGTATATTTTTTTTCAGAATCTTTATTTAAACAGTTCCAATCAATATATGCATAATCAATATCATTAAGCAATTTAGCATACTGTTGCTTTTGAGATTTAAAAGCATTTGCCATATATCCATTAGGAAATCTAAAAATATGAGAAGAATAATTATCGATTCCAATAGCTTTACCAATTTCTAAATCAGTAGATTTAATTTCATTTATAAAGCTATCACCACTAGAATATAATTTGTTATTATTATGACTATAACCATGATTTGCAATATAATGACCATCATTGTAAGCTTGTTTAACCAATTCAGGATTTTGCTTAACATGTTTTCCTATAACAAAAAAAGTAGCTTTAACATTTTCTTCTGATAATATTTCCAGGATTTTTGGAGTGGATTTAGAAGTAGGACCATCATCAAATGTTAAATAAGCAATTTTTTCATTTCCATTCATAAGATTAGAAATTTTGTCTTGGAAATTTTCCTCTTCAAAAGCACTAACAAGTAAAGTTTTTTTATTAACAAGATTAAATATAAAATAAACTATTAAACAAATTAAAATACATAATATAAAAAATAAAATAACTTTTTTTCTTTTAATAATAAAAAACATTATAATTCCTCCATTATTTTAATGTATTAAAAAGTAGCAGATGGAACAAGTCTATCTGCTATTTAGCAATTATATAATTTTTATTTTCTTATTAATTCAGAAATTATAGACTAACCATAAGATAAATGGAGATAACTATGTCTAACCTAACTAAATATTATCTTAATAAATTAAACCAAGCTGAATATACTTTTTGGCTCATAGTAGCAATATCAATTTTATTAACCGAAACTTGAGAAACAAGATTAACAGTCGATAATATTTCACCATCTAAAGAAAAAGTAATTTCACCAACTTTTTGACCACTAGAGACTGGAGCAGAGATATTTTCATCAAGTGTTACAGTTTGTTCTATATTTTTTTCATTTCCTTTAGCTAATAATATACCTGCATCATTTTCTAACACAACAGGAATTGTTGCTTGAACACCTTTATCAATATTAGCTGTTTGAATTAAATCACCAGTTTTCCCAAAAATTTGGTAAGAAAAATTATTAAATCCATAATTTAAAAGTTGTTCAGCTTCAGAAAATCTAATTTTAGTAGTAGGAGCTTTCATAATAACAGCAATTAAAGATAGATCATCACGTGTTGCACTTGCAGATAAATTATATAATGCAAGAGAAGTAGAACCAGTTTTTAAGCCAGTTGCACCATTGTAGTTTTTAATTAGTTTATTTGTGTTAGAAAGCCCGAGTTTCACCATCTCTTAATGTATCCATCCAAATTGTAGTATATTTTGTTATGTCAGGATATTTGTTTAACAACTCTCTAGACATTACAGCAATATCATAACTTGATGTAACATGACCATCTTCATCTAAACCATGACAATTTTTGAAAGTAGTATCACTCATTCCAAGTTCATAAGCTTTATCATTCATCATCTGAACAAAAGCATCTTCTGAACCAGCAATATATTCTGCCATTGCGACTACACAGTCATTTGCGGAATTAACACAAATAGCTTTTAACATTTCATCAACTGTTAAAGTTTCAGTAGTATCTAGCCATATTTGAGAACCACCCATACTAGCTGCATTTTCACTACAAGGAACTTCATCTGTTAAATTAATTTTCCCGAGAATCCAAAGCTTCCATTATAAGCAAAATACTCATAACTTTTGTGACAGAAGCAGGTCTTAATTGTTCATGAATATTATGAGCATATAATATTCTTCCAGAAGATTGTTCAATTAAAATTGCAGATGCAGATTCTAAATTTAAAGAATTATTATCAGTAACATCAGCAATTGCACTTGTTTCTAATGAATTATCAGATGAATTGGTATTGTTAGAATTAGTGTTAGTTTTGTTGTTATTTGTATTATTTGAATTTACATTTATATTATTGCTGGTAGAATTTGTACTATTATTGGTAGAGTTTGAAGTATTGGAATTATTGGTTGTAGTATTAGAAGGTTTTATATTATCATCTAAAATGTTTAAGGAATTAGAAGTGCTAGACCATACGTATAAAGAATCATCTGTGGCAAAAGATAGAGAACTATAGGAAACAAGAATGCATAATATAAGTGTTGTGCATGAGAAAAGTTTAATTATTTTTTTATTATTCATAAGGACCTCCATAGTTATAAAAATATGTCATAAAATAGACAATTAAATTTATTAAAATATATGATAGAAGAAAATAAAAAAGAACTAAGTTGATTTTAAAAAATTATTGATAAAATGCTATATTTTATGCTATTATGAATATAATAATTAAGAACATCATTGTTTTTAATAAATGTGTTTGTCGCTGCCCCTTTGGCGACTGATAAATGAGAGAGAGAATAAATTATTGGGGCTTACCAGAAATGGTAAGCTCTAAATGTTATAAAAGGAGTAATATAAATGCAAATAAATAGTGAAAAAAAGCATTACTTGATAGCAAGCCACAAATATGATAGAATGAAAATGCTTAATTAAGTTTAATTGGAGGATTTTAATGAGAATTGGAATAGATATAGATAATTGTATATCAAACTTTGACGATGTATTATTAGAAGAATATTTAAAACATGATAAAGAATTAAGAAACACAGGAATTATAAATGGCAAGCCATATCATATAACAGTAGGAATGTTTGATTGGTCAAAAGAGGAAAATGACGACTTTTATTACAATAATATACAAAGAATAGCAATGAGTTTAAAACCACTAAATAACGCAAAAGATGTAATAGACAAATTAAAAGCAGATGGAAATGAAATCTATATTATAACATCTAGAGATAATGGCGAATATATAAATCCAGAAAAAATGACAAGAGAGTGGCTAGAAAAATATGAAATATATTTTGATAAATTAATCCTTACTGGAAGACATGAAAAAGGACCTGTGTGTAAAGAAAATAATATTGACATTATGATAGAAGATAGCATAAAAAATTGTGAAGATATAGAGGATAACGGTGTAAAATGCTATATAATGGATACAAGATATAACAAACACGAAACAAGATTTGAAAGAGTAAAAAGATGGAATGAAATATATTCAAAAATAGCTAGATCTTGACAATATTCATAAATAAAGGTAAGATAAACATGAAAAAAATAGAAAAATAAAAAATGGAGGGGATTAGCAATGCCAACATGGGCAATGCATTTATTAACATCAAAAAAAGTAAGTAAAAAAATCAATATTGATAGCAATCTTTTTGCATTTGGTAATGTATTACCAGATATTCCAAATAAATTTGTAGTAAAAGACATAAGAAATTATATACCACATTCAAAAAGCCATTTTGAAACAGAAGTTTTAGTCCTAGAGCA
>CALXRH010000137.1 GCA_944390625.1 uncultured Clostridia bacterium | reverse complement strand
TTATTTGTTTCGTCACTGGTACTTTCATTTTTTTGTCTTTATATTCTTATTTTAAATAAAAATTTCGCATCGCTAAAATTATTATTTAAAATACTATGTGTTTCAATATGTGTTTATTTTTATTTCTTATTAGATTATCCAATATTTAATCAAAGAAATCTACTTAGTTTACATATTTGTCGAATAAATTTTATGGGCTCGTACATAATTTTAATATAGATTTTTTAATCTACATATTTAGTTGATATAGTACGCTTTGGTGGCTAGAATTATAACTAGGTTTGATGGAGGTATTTTATGAATTCTTTTTGGCTTGATTCTATAGAAAATAAGACTAAGTTTAATAAATTAGAAAATGATATATCTACTGATGTTTGTATAGTTGGTGCTGGTATTTTTGGACTTACTTGCGCTTATTATTTAATGAAACAAGGATATAATGTTGTTCTTTTAGAGAAGGAGAAAGATATTGCCAGTAAAACAACTGGGCATACTACTGCAAAAATAACAAGTCAGCATAATCTTATATATAAATATTTAATTGACTCTTTAGGTGAATCTATGGCTAAGAAATATTTGTATGTAAATCAAGATGCTATAGAAAATATTGCTAAAATAATTGAGAAAGAAAAAATCGATTGTGATTTTGAAAGACAGGATAGTTATGTTTATACTAATAATTTGGATGAATTAGAAAAAATCAAATTGGAAAATGAAGCTGTAAATTCTCTTGGATTTAAAAGAGAATTTGTTACATCTACTCATCTTCTTTTTGATGTGTTAGGTGCTATAAAGTTTCCAAATCAAGCTGAGTTTAATCCTATGAAATATGCGTATGGATTGGCAAAGTGTATTACTTCTAGTGGTTCTAGTGTGATTGATGGTTTAGTTAATGCGGGCTCGGTTGGCTCAGTTTCAGTTGGAGATGGCATCGTTGAAAATGATTCGAGTAATGCTAGCTCAGAAGGAGCTAATAAGGATAGTCATTCTTTTACTTCTAATTCTACTGAGTCTAATAATTCATTTTCTATTAATTCTACTGGTCCGATCAATTCTTTTACAGAAAGTTCTGATAAACACATCAACTCTTTTAAGGTTACAAAAGGTACAGGTGAAATTTATACAGATACGCTTGTCCAAAATATTGAAAAAGAAAACGATGAGTTTATAACATCATGTAAAGATTGTGTTGTTAAATCAAAATATGTAATACTAGCCTCTCATTATCCTTTTATTGATCGTTTAGGATACTATTTTTTAAAGATGTATCAATCAACATCTTATGTAATTGCAGTAGATATTGGAAATAAGACTTTTGATGGAATGTATATAAATTCTGAGCAACCTACTTTTTCATATAGATTTGTAAATGGTTCTAATGGAAAAAGATTGTTGCTAGTTGGGCGGTGCAGATCATAAGACTGGTAGTAAGATAGATTTATCAAATGCCTACAATATATTGGAAGATGAGGTTAGAAAATATTATCCTGATTGTAAAGTTTTATATAAATGGAATACTGAGGATTGTATTACGCTTGATAAAATCCCTTATATTGGTGAGTTTTCTCATTTTATGCCTAATATGTACATTGGTACCGGCTTTAATAAATGGGGAATGACTTCTTCTAATGTAGCTGCTAATATTATTGTTGATAAGATTTTAGGTCGCAAAAATGAGTATGAAAATGTATTTAAAGCTACTAGATTGCACCCTATTAAGAATAATGCAGAGCTTGGGAATATGATAAAAGAAACTGCTAATTCGCTTGTAATTAATAAGTTTAAGGTCCCTGAGGTTGCGGCTGAAGCTGGAATTAATGAAACTGATAATAATACTGATACAAATGGCTCTGCGATTAATAGAAAAGAAGATAATAATATGGCGTATATAAATGATAGTGATTTTTCAAAAATTGAAAATAGCTCTACTCATGTATCAGAAAAAATTTTTGCTGATCTTGAAAATGATACTGGGCATGTGCTTGAATATAAAAGTCAAAAGCTTGGAATTTATAAGGATGCTAATGGTAAAATTTTTGCTGTTAAACCTATTTGTACTCATTTAGGTTGCTTGCTTAGTTGGAATAATCTTGATAAGACTTGGGATTGCCCTTGCCATGGTTCTAGGTTTGATTATATGGGACATCAATTGTATAATCCTGCGATTAGGGATTTGGATGTAGTGGAAGTAGAAATCTCAGAGGATAGCAAATAATTATGTTTCATTTATATATTTATTATATTAAAACAATTATAACTCATTTAAAAAAAGTGTTATTTAGAATTTTACCAAATAACACTTTTTTTATATACATCTATTATCACAATTTCTAAGTTTATATTTATTATTTAAACAACTCCCATATACTGAAAGTAGTCTTTTTGTAAATTTTATTATATGCTGCTTTTTTAGGATTTTTTATCCATTCTATTCCTTTTTTCCCGTAGCCTGGAAGTATTGCTTTTTTTAGACTTCTTTTTGCTTTTCCTTTTGTTCTTGCTGAAATACTCTTTTTTATACTTGGTTTTCTCATTCCAAACTTCATATTATCACCACTTTAATTTGATTTTTTATACTTTTTGTATCCTAAATAACCTCCTCCAGCTAAAATGCCTAAACCTAATATTGTTCCTGCAGAATTTGATGATGATTGATCATTTATATTATTGCTTGTAATAATATTATTACTACTATTTACTGATGAAGTTATTATAGCAGTGTTCTGAGCCTCTTTTTTCTCTTTGACATTTATTTCCACACTACTCGTTTTTCCATTAATTGATCTAGCAGTTATAGTTACTATACCAGTTTTTTTAGCAACAACTGTCCCCCAAGAAGTAACTTCAGCAATATTTTCATCACTAGATTCCCACTTGATATTCTTATCTGTTGCATTTTCAGGAGTTATTGTTACCGTTAACAATATACTGTTTCCTACATCTAACTCTTCTATATTTTCATTTATTTTTATTTGCTCTACCTCAACTGTAGTTGGTTGGGCTTTATTAGTATTGGTACTTGTGCTTGTTTCCGTTTTACTACTTGAAGATGATGCACTACTTTTCTTTGTCGTTGATGAATATGGGCATACTCCATTTGTATGTAAATGTGCCGGATTTCCTCCACAATGATAATGATAACTCCCCAAACCACTCTTGTTCTTATTGTCTCTATGGCCTCCATTTGCATCAGTTCTTCCAGAATGAGCATATGCATTAAATCCTATAAAAATTATAGTTAATACGATAAAAAAAATTGTTATTATTTTTGAACTATGTTTTTTCATATTTATCCCCCTCGGATAGTATAGCATTCTTTTGTTGCGAAATTTGTCGAAATTTGTAAATTAATGAAATTTTTTCGACATTTTTTATTATTCTATATTTTTGTTATAGTACTGCATGGGATAAAATATTTTTTTCTGTAATATATTTCGTTTTTTGTATTAAATATGTTACTTTAGGACCTTCGGGTTATGAGTAAAGCTCGCAAAGCATTGGTAAATCTAGTTTCGAGCTGTATTTGTTGGTATATTTGATGTGCCCAATTTTTTGACTTTGTAAATTTATGTGATTTTGGTTCATTTTTGG
>CALXRH010000136.1 GCA_944390625.1 uncultured Clostridia bacterium | reverse complement strand
TGGTATAAGAATCTGTGCTAGCTGCAGTCTCACCATTTGTGTATTGATAGGTTTTATTTTCATCTTCGTCATTGTATAAGTCTGCAAAAGTAGGAGAACCACTACCATCTCCTGCTGGGTCTCCTCCTTGTATCATAAAGTCTTTTACAACTCTATGGAAAGTAAGACCATTGTAAAATCCATTATTAGCTAATGTTATAAAATTTCTAACGGTTTCTGGTGCTTGGTCTGGATATAATTCGATTTTTATGGTTCCAAAGTTTTCTACTTCCATCGTAACCATTGGATTGGATATCTCTAAAGTCGCCTTCTTGTAATATCCATAAGCTAAAGTTCCAATTAATACGATTAGTAATATAATGGCCACAGCCCACCCTATGTTGGTTATGATTTTTTTCTTCATTTTTTTCATTCCTCCCTAATTTTGTTTGAAGTATTTTATACTTAATTTATAATATTGTCAAATACAAATTGTTCTTGCATTCTTTTGAGTGATGTTTTAATATTTCTTGCTCTTACCTCTCCGATTCCTTCTACATTATCTAAATCTTCTATACTAGCATCAATAATGTGTTGGAATGATTTAAAGCCTTGTACTAAGTTTTCTACAATGCTGTTTGGCATTCTTGGAATTTTGCTTAAGATTCGATATCCTCTTGTATAAACATAGGCTTCATCAAAATCAGAGAAGATGTCATATCCTAATATTTTGGCTATGTTTTGTTCATTTAATAGTTCTTCATAAGATAAGTCTGCAATTTCTTGTAATATTTTTTCAGAGGATTTTTCCTCTACTATGGAATAATCTTTTATGATTAATTCTTCTTCTTTTTCAATTCCTCCTATTAGTTGCTCTAACTGCATATCAACAAGTCTTCCATCATCGCCTAATTCTGCAATTTGTCTTTCGATTTCATTTACAATTTGCATGACCATTTCTGCTCTTTGAATCACACTTAAGACGTTTTCTAATGTTACAATGTCATTAAATTCATATTCATTTAATATATTTAATTTACTATCAAATACTTTTTTATATTTTTCCAAAGTTTGAATAGCTTGGTTGGCTTTATTTAAGACTACTTCTGTATCTTCTAGAATATATCTTTCACTATCGATAAATATGGTTATGATATTTCTTCTTTGTGAAATACTAATAACAAGCTCTCCTGTTTGTTTAGCAGTTCTTTCTGCTGTTCTATGCCTGGTTCCTGTCTCTACTGTTGTAATTTCACTAGAAGG
This sequence comes from uncultured Clostridia bacterium, assembly GCA_944390625.1. Classification (GTDB taxonomy): domain Bacteria; phylum Bacillota; class Clostridia; order TANB77; family CAG-508; genus CAG-269. Next base: position 2,456 of record CALXRH010000136.1, on the reverse strand, counting down.
TATAAGCTGCGCATTAGCACAAATAATTCTTTTCATATCGCCACTTAGGACAATGGCCCCATCCATTTTGGCAAGTTCATATAATTTGGCTGATGTATAATCTTCGTTTATGTAAAAACCCCCATCTACAATTTGTTTGATATATTCTTCATTATCGGTAAAAAGTAACAATGCTCCTGTTCTTGCTTTTAGGATATTTTCTAGCCCGTCTCGAATGGGAGTTCCTGGTGCTATTTTTCTTAAAATTTCGGTTATTTTGTCATCATTTTTTAGTCTCAATTTTAGCCTCTCTCCTTTTTAACTTAATTCTACGATTGCATGTAAAACACGATTGTCATTACTTTTTATGGTAATGATATCTTTGTTTTCTTTCCCTGTGTAATAGCAATTAATTTTATCTCCTAATAGAATTTGATGTTTATACATAATTCTGACATTGTTTTTTTCTTCACCAAAATAAATTTCTTCTGGTAAAGCCTCATAGGCTACTTTTAAATAATTTAGGTTGTGCATATGGTTATTTATGTCTATGTCTGCTCTTTTTACTTCATATGGAATGCTTTCACTTTTTTCTGTTGGTTCTGCAATTTTTGCAATTTCTTTTTCTTCAAATACTTGCTCTTTTTCTGGATGATATAAGTTTAGTATTTCATCTGTTATTTTAGCGATTTTGTTTGTTTGTAAGTCAAAAAATACCCATTTCGAAGTCGCAATTGCAACTCTTTTTTCTCCTTTAAAAACTTCAAAATCACGATAGGTGTAAAAGAAATGTTTTTCAATTGGTCTTGCCCAAGTTTTTATTTTTAGAGCCTCTCCATATTGGGGTCTTTCGAAAACTTGTAGTTTCCAATCCATTAATAACCATACTTTGTTTTTGGTTTGGATATCATTTACACCATAACCTACTGTAGCAGAATGATTGCTTGCTATTTCTTCTAAAAAACTTAAAAATCCAGCATTGGTTACCTGATTTTCTTTGCCAATGTCTTTAATTCCAATAAAATATTCTTTTTCAAATTTCATTTCTATTTACCTCTTTCTGTCTTATCTGAAAATTCTATTTTTTGGTATAGCCAGGTTTTTCAAGTAATCGAAACATATTCTTTTTATATTCTTCCACACCTGGTTGATTAAATGGATCAACATTTAATAAGTTGCCTGACATGGCACATGCTAATTCAAAGAAATAGATTAGTCCCCCTAAATTTTCTTCATCTAGTTTTTCCAATTTTACAATGACATTGGGAACACCACCTGAAACGTGTGCTTCTATCGTTCCTTCCATGGCTTTTTTGTTGACATAGTCTAAGTCTTTTCCAGCTAAATAGTTTAGCCCATCTAAATTGTCGTCATCGGCATTGATCGTGATATTGGATTTTGGTGTTTCGATACATAATACCGTTTCTAATAAGTTTCTTAATCCTTCTTGCATATATTGTCCCATCGAATGTAAATCGGTTGTTAAATCAATTCCTGCTGGGAAGATTCCTTTTTGCTCTTTTCCTTCGCTTTCTCCGAATAATTGCTTTAACCATTCTGTTAAATAGTGCATTTTTGGCTCATAGTTGGCAAATACCTCTATGGTTTTGCCTTGGTTATATAAAATATTTCTTAATACGGCATATTGATAACATTCGTTGTATTTTAGTTTTTCGTCATTAAAGTTGTCTTGTGCTAGTTTTGCTCCACCCATTAATTTTTCGATATTGATTCCTGCTACTGCAATTGGAAATAGACCTACTGCTGTCAATACAGAAAATCTACCGCCTACATTGTCTGGAATAACAAATGTTTCGTAGCCTTCTTCTTCAGCTAATGTTTTTAAGGCTCCTTTGGCTTTGTCAGTTGTTACATAAATTCTGCTTCTTGCTTCATCAATTCCATATTTGTTTTCTAAGATTTCTCTAAATATGCGAAAGGCTATAGCAGGTTCGGTTGTAGTTCCTGATTTTGAAATTACGTTAATGGAGAAGTCTTTGTCTCCTATGATTTCAATTAGTTCGTTGACATAGTTTGGGCTTAAGTTGTTTCCTGCAAATAGTACTAATGTGTGTTTTCTTTGTTTTAAGGTTTGCATGGTATAAAAAGAACTACTTAATGCTTCGATTACTGCTCTTGCTCCTAGGTAAGATCCTCCTATTCCGATAACTAACAATATGTCTGAGTCTTTGTTCACTCTTTTAGCTGCTGTTTGAATTCTTTTGAATTCTTTTTTGTCGTAATTGCTTGGTAATTCTAGCCAACCGACAAAGTCTCCTTCGTCACTTGCTCTTCTGTGTAAGTCTTTATGTATGTTTTCTACTTGTTCTTTATATTTCATGATTTCTTTTTTGTCAATTCCTGCTTTTTTTAGGTCTATTTTTATTTCCATATGATCAACCTTCTTTCTTTTTTCTATTTGGTGTTTATTTTATATCAATTTTTGGATTTGTGCAATATGTTGGAGGAAATATTTT
>CALXRH010000135.1 GCA_944390625.1 uncultured Clostridia bacterium | reverse complement strand
TATTATTTTTACATTCCAAATAATATTTTTTCATATTAAGAAGATTTCTTTCTGAAAAACCTTTCATATTTGGGAAATTTATCTTTAATTCTATTGATAAATTATTTATAAATTTATTTCCATATTTCGCATTTTCATTTATTATTTTTCCTAAATAATTATATAATGCTAATGTCCTTATATTTGCACTTTTATAAATATCATATTGGGCATTTAATATTTCATTTTTTATATCTTTAAATACTTCTTTAAAATCTTTTTCTAACATTTGATTTTCTTCCATAAACTTCCTCTTTTCTTTTTCTATTTTTTATTAAAAGATTGATTTTTCAATTGTTTTCTAAATTTCGCAGATGCGTCTGCGAAATTCAAAATATTAATTTTAAAATTAGCAGATGTGTCTGCAAATTTATTAATACATTGACATTATAGCATTTATTTCTAAATTTTTCATTATAAATCTAAAAAAAGATGACATTGTATTATTATTTTTTACAATTCATTTTCTAAATATGTGAAAATTTTATAATTTACTAAATTGTTTGAAAGAAAAATGAGTTTTAATAACGTAATTGTTAGTTGTATCCAAAATTCATTAGATGAAATGAACTTAGAAAAATATAAAAATGTCGACATTTATGATGACAAAGAATTAAAAGTTTAAACAAAAACGCCAAATAAAACCGAGTACATTTTAATACCCGGTTTTATTTAACATTTAACATCAATTCGACAAATCTAGCTCGAAATAAAACTCAACTCCTCCAGCTACATTTTTAACACCATAGCTATTTCCATAATTATTCATAATGGCTTTTACCAGAGACAAGCCAATTCCGCTTCCTCCCTTATCACGGTTACGTGACTCATCGACTTTGTAAAACCTGTTCCAAATACGAACCATGTCCTCTTCTGAAAACTCATCAAATGTATTAAATATTTTAATTCTCACCTTATTTTTATCTGGTAGCAATTCATTTTCAATTCTAACTCGTTTCTCACCATTTACTTCGATGGAATATTTAATGGCATTGGTAATGTAATTGGTTAACACTTGGTCAATATAAAAATCATCGGCATAAACCTTAATTTCACCTTCTACCTTATTTTCCAATTTTACATTTTCTTTTTCCATCATAACTTGAGATTTTCTTAAAATTTCATTTTCTAGTTCTACCACATCAAATTCTTTATTATTAAATTTCATCTTTCCATATTCCAGTTTCATTAATTCCAATAATCGTTTTACCAAACCATCCATTTTTGTCGCTTCATCTAAGATCACTTCCGCATAGAATTTTCTGGATTCTTCGTCAGAATTAACATTTTCAATTAAGCCTTCACTATAGCCTTGTATCAATGCAATTGGCGTTTTTAATTCATGGGATACATCTGAAATAAAGCTTTTTCTCATTTCATCGATTTGAGATTTTTCTTCAATATCCTTTTCTAACTCTACATTGGTCGTTCTTAGTTGCTTGATGGTTTTTTCTAGCTTATTGGATAAGGTATTAATACTATTTCCCAACATATCAATCTCATCATTGGCATTCGAAGGTTTGTATTTTTGACTAAAATCTAAATTGGACATATTTTTAGCAATTTGATTTAGTTCTACAATTGGTTCACTAAATCTTCGAGATACAATGGATAATACGGTACCTCCAATAATAATAACGAATATGGCAATAATGGATAAAAATTCATTTGAAATTTTGACACTTTCTTCGATAGAGTTCACTGGCATCTTAATATAAAGATTATAGGAATTGTCTAGCTGAGCAATTAGCATAATGTAACTTATATTAGTTTTAGTATCTTTATATTTACTAATGGTATAATGATCGGTTTGCTTTAAAATATCGGTTTCGTTTTTTCCTTCACGTAAAATTGATACAATCATTTCTCCTATGGTAGAATAAAAGTCTTTATTAGAACTATATACACTTACATCTTGGTCACTTCTTATCAAAATGTCGAAATTATTATTAATGGCTATTTTGTCTAATTCGTCTGCTAAATTTCTTTCGTTATTATTACTATTATAGTAATCATTAATGATTTTATATACATTTTCCAATTGTTTTTCTTTGTTATATTCATAAAATTCTCTTAATACAAAATTATTTAAAAGTATCAAGGATGCTATTATGGCAATTACTATGATACACAGTGATAAAAATAATTTTGTTCGAATCGATTTAAATATTCCTATTTTTTTCATGTTTTTTCCTCCGCGCTAGAACCTAAGTTTTTTGTGCTAGTGCCAAAAAGACTTAGGTTCCAATGGCTCTACTTTATTTCAAATTTATAACCAACTCCTCTTATGGTTTCAATATATTTTCCCTTTTTACCCAATTTATGTCTAATTTTTTTTATGTGACTATCGATTGTTCTAGAATCTCCATAATAGTCATAATTCCAAACATTATTTAATATTTTATCTCTCGATAAAGCTACTTTTTCATTATCTAATAAATATTTTAAAAGTTCGTATTCTCTTAAACTAAGTTCTACAGGCTTTCCATCTACGGTTACCGTTCTTCCATTTTCATCTATTACAATTCCATCATAATCTCTAACTGCTTTTTTATCACCATTAATTCTTTTTAAAATGGCTTCAATTCTGGCAACTAATATTTTTGGGCTAAAAGGTTTTGCAATATATTCATCTACTCCTAGTTCAAAACCAAACAATTCATCTTGTTCCTCTCCTCTTGCTGTTAGCATAATAACAGGAACTTTTGAATCTTTTCGGATTTCTCTTAAAACTGTCCAACCATCTACTTTTGGCATCATAACATCTAATAAGATTAAATTAATTTTATTTTTGTTTTGTTCAAATAATTCTATGGCTTCTTCTCCATCTTTTGCCTCAATTGTTTTATAATCTTTTTTGGATAAAAAATCTTTAATCAGTTTTCTCATTCTAAGTTCATCATCTACAATTAAAATGGTTATATCATCCATAATTTCAGTCCTCCTTAGGATACTTAGGTATGTTATGTTTATAAATTCCAATTTACACGTATTATTATACATTAAGTTTGTGACGAATGTATGAATTATTTATGTAGTTTTAGTTTTTTACTTGAACAATTTTGGTATCATATTCTAGTTTTATATTTTCTTCTTCTAAAATTTTTAGAATCTTTTTATTGATATCTTCTTTTAAATCCAAAAATTCCATATAATCTGAAATATTAAAATAACAGACAACCGTGATGGTAATACCATTGGTTTCTATTTCGGTAAAATGAATATTAATGGTATCTTCTGCAATACTTTCTTTTTGCATAATTACTTGGTAAATTTTTTCTTTTAAAATGTCGATTTTTTCTAGTTTGGTGTCTAGTGCTAGATGCAATCTTAAATTATAATATCTTCTTTGTATTTTACTTAAATTTGTTACTGAATCAGATGATATTAAGGAATTTGGTATTTGCACTACAGAATTATCAGCTGTTCTAATTCTTGTGCTTCTTAATGTCATATCTTCAACCGTTCCTTGATAGGTTGCAAATTTTACATATTCTCCCACTGAAAATGGTCGATCCATAAAAATCATAATTCCACCTAGTAAATTTTTAATCGTATCTTGTGCAGCTAAAGTTAAAACTACACTTCCTAATCCTAGTCCTGTAACCAATCCGCTTAAATCATAGCCAATTTCAGCAAATACAATAAATATTGCTACAATATAAATCAATACTTTAATTACTCTTACCAAAATTCTAATCGTATAATCATTAATATCTTTATCACTTTTTTCTTTAATTAACTTTATAAACTTCGATTTTTTTGTTATACTATTTGCTAAACTGTTTGCAATTGTGATTGTAACCACGATTTTATAGATTTTTGTTACAATATCTATAAATTCATCTGAAAAATTGAAATCAGGTTTTAAAAATAGTATGGCCCAATAAATTCCCGATATTTTAAAGAATCCTTTTAGTGGCATATAAAATGTGTTATTTTTTATTTCTTTTGAGTTTTTTTTGAAATTAAATAATTTTAGAATTATGTATGAAAATAATGGACTAAGTATATCTAAAATTGCGATAAATACGATTGCTATGATTAAGTCGATTGTATTTTTACCATTTAAATTTTCGATTACATTTAATATAGAATCCATATATCTATCTCCTTATCTAGATTTTCGATTAATATAAGCTTTTTACAAAAGGGGACGTTCTCTTTTTCCCAAAAAAGACCGTCCCCTGATTAAAAAATCTTCGTTTCTTCTTTTCTAATTATGTCATATAATCTTTTAATTTCTTACTTCTACTTGGATGTCTTAACTTTCTTAGGGCTTTTGCTTCTATTTGACGAATTCTTTCTCTTGTTACGTCAAATTCTCTTCCCACTTCTTCTAGCGTTCTTGCCTTTCCATCATCTAGTCCAAATCTTAAGCGTAGCACTTTTGCTTCTCTTGGGGTAAGGGTTGACATGACTTCTTCTAGCTGTTCTTTTAATAAGGTATAAGCTGCTGCATCTTGTGGAGCTGGGGAATCTTCATCTTGGATAAAGTCTCCTAAGTGACTATCATCTTCTTCTCCAATTGGTGTTTCTAGAGATACTGGGTCTTGCGCTATTTTTTGAATTTCCATTACCTTGTCAATTGGCATTTCTAGTTCTTTGGATAGCTCTTCTGGGGTTGGCTCTCTTCCTAGTCTTTGTAATAAGTGTCTTGAGGTTCGAATTAATTTGTTAATGGTTTCTACCATATGAACTGGTATTCTTATGGTCCTTGCTTGGTCTGCTATTGCTCTTGTGATAGATTGTCTAATCCACCAAGTAGCATAGGTACTAAATTTAAATCCTTTGGTATAATCAAATTTTTCTACTGCCTTGATTAATCCCATATTTCCTTCTTGGATTAAATCTAAAAATAGCATTCCCCTTCCTACATATTTTTTGGCTATACTCACTACAAGTCTAAGGTTTGCTTCGGCTAACTCTTGTTTGGCATCTTCATCGCCATCTAGTATTCTTTTAGCTAATTCTAATTCTTGGTCATAGGTTAAAAGTTTGATTCTTCCTATTTCTCTTAAATACATTCTAACTGGGTCATCTACATTAATCCCCTCAAATGTATCATCTTGGCTTACTTCGTCTAATTTTAGATCTTCTACTTCTTTTAAATCTTCTTCATCTGGCTCGTCATCAAAGTCATCTTTTAGAACATCTACTCCCATTTCTTCCATTACATCAAATACTTTTTCGATTTGATCTTGATTGGCATCATCTAGTTCTAAAGCCAGTTCTCCATAGGTTATCTTTCCTTTTTCTTTTGCTTTTTTTATGATTTTTGCTACTTTTTCTTTTGCCTTATCTTCTACATTGGTTACCGTTTCTTGTTTTATTTCTTTGTTTGTCACATCTTTATCTTTATTTTCTTTCACTTTTTTAGCTTTGTTAGTTTGTTTGATTCTAACTAAGCTCCCTCCTTTCTATCGCACTTTTATCTTATTTTAACTAGTTTTAGAATGATTTCATTTAGTTCTTTACTTAAATTTCTTTTCTTTTCTGCATCTTCCTCCATAGAGGATTGCCTGATTAACTCATCTCTTCTTTTTTCTAGTTTTTCTTTTTCATATTTTTTCAAAATATCTTCAATTGCTTTTTGATTGTCTGTAATTCCATAATCTTCTGCCATAATTGCTGTTAAATGATTTTGAATTTGCTGATCTTCTAATTTATCTAGTACGGCACTTGTGTTGCCATTTTCTTTTTCTAACTCTAGGTATAATTCCTCTATAATTTTTCTGTTTAATTCATATTGAAAGTCTTCGATTTTCATGTTTTGTTTTATGATTTTATAATTTTCTGGATTGTTGATTAAAATAGCTATGATGGTATTTTCTCTTTTTATCATTTCCTCAGATACTTCGGTTTCTTCTTTTTCGTCTTTTTTGTGTGTAACGACTACTTTTGCTTTTTCTAGAGGATTTTCCTTGGCTTTATTGGCATATTGTAATTTGTTTACTTGTCCAAAAATTGCTTCTTTGGATATATTATACCCTTTTGCTAGCTTTTCTATGTATATTTCTCTTTCAATGGAATTATCAATTTTAGCAAGTAATTTGGCAATTTCATTTAAAAATTTCACTTTATCTCCTGCCACTTCTAAATTTAGGTTTTGTTGTAATATTTTTACTTTGAATTCTAATAAGGAAATTGCTTCATCCATTCGTTTTTGAAATCTTGCTGAACCATATTTTATAATATATTCATCTGGGTCTTTGGCTCCTGTTAGTTGTAATACTCTCATATCACATCCCATGTTTTGCATGACTTCCATCGCACGCAAAATGGCAGTTTGTCCTGCTCCATCTGAGTCAAACCCTAAAATGACTTGCTCTGCATTTCTTCTGAGTAACCAACCTTGATTGGTCGTTAGTGCTGTTCCTAGTGCTGCTACTACATTGGTAATTCCTCTTTGGTGTAAAGATATAGCATCCATGTAGCCTTCTACAATTAAAAGCTTTTTGTGTTCATATCTTTTGGCAACATTTAAGCCAAATAGATGCTTTCCTTTGCTATATACGATATTTTCTGGTGAGTTTAAATATTTAAATCTTTTGGCATCACCTAATACTCTGCCTCCAAAAGCAATCACTCTATTTCGAATATCTAAAATTGGAATCATAAATCGATTTCGGTAAAAATCTACATAAGTGCCATTTTCGTTCTTTTTGGCTAACCCAGATTCTAATATTTCTTCGTCTTGAAAACCCTCTTGACGAAGCTTTTTATATAATTCATCATAATTTCCAGAAAAACCCAAATTGAAGCTCTCTAATGTTTCGTTGGTTAGCTTTCTTTGTTTTACATAGTCTTGCCCAGCTTTTGATTCTGGTTGGTATAGTTTTTTATGATAGTAATCTGCCGCATAGGAATTTACTTTATATACTTTGGCTTTTAGTTCTTCTTTTTTGCTATCTTCATTATTATTTAATGTAGGAAGAACAATATTAGCTCTTTCCGCTAAATTCTCAACTGCTTCTTTAAATCCCATGCCTTCTATTTTTCGAATAAATGTAATGACATTTCCACCAACGCCACAACCAAAGCAGTGAAATATTTGCTTATCTGGCGAAACAGAAAAAGATGGAGATTTTTCGTTGTGAAATGGACATAAACCAAAATAGTTTCTTCCACTTCTTTTTAAATGCACATATTGTGATATGACTTCTACGATATCGTTATTTTCTCGTACTTCATTTAGAATTTCATCACTATAACGCACACTTTAACCTCTCTTTCTCTTTTTGATTTTATTTTCCCATAATATATTATTCGACGAATTTTACATAATTCCCCCTTTTTTTTAAATTTTTTTTTTTCTCTAGCTAATTGCCTGTTGTTAGAGAAAAAACGAAACTTAAACCAAAATTATCTTGAAAAAAATGATATTCTATGATATGATGAGGGCAAATATAAAAAGGGAGGTTATCTTTATGATAGGATGGATTGTTTTAGTTATTGTTGTCATACTCATTGTATTTGTCATTTCTACTTATAATGGACTTGTAACAGCAAAAATGAATGTTGAAAATAGCTGGAGCCAAATTGACGTCCAACTTCAAAGAAGATTTGATTTAATTCCAAATTTTGTTGAAACAGTAAAGGGATACATGGCTCACGAACAAGAAAGTTTAGAAAAAATAGCAGAACTTCGTACTTCTTGGGGAAATGCTAATACTGTGGCAGATAAAGCCAAATTAGATAATGAGCTTTCTTCTACTTTAAAAACCATTATGGCTGTTTCTGAAAATTATCCAGAATTAAAAGCAAACCAAAACTTCTTACAATTATCAGAAGAATTAAGTAATACTGAAAATAAAATTTCTTTTTCAAGACAATTTTATAATGATAGTGTTACAATCTATAATACCAAACTGGAAGTTTTTCCTTCTAATATTATAGCTGGTATGTTTCATTTTACAGCTCGTGATTTATTTAAATCTGATGACCAAGCACGTCAAAATGTAAAAGTTGATTTTGGTAAATAAATGCTATGAAAAGCGGTTCTTAAAAAAGAATCGCTTTTCATGATACTAGATTATTCTTGATACCAAAAACAAATTCCTTCTCCAATTTTTTCAGAAAATTTTTTTACATATTTTTCATCCATCTTTTCTAATTCTGAAATACCTGCTTTAATGCTGATATCTCCAATAGTACCTTTATTTTTATTAACTCCTAGTCCCATAACAATTGGATGATGATTTATAAAAATTTCTCCCGCCAATTCTTTACTTGCAATGGCAGAATCTATGGCTACAATAAATTTATTTTTTATTTTGGGATAATAATTTATTAAATCATTTTGACTACAAATATTATTTTTTAGATCTCCTAATACTTTATTTTCTCCAATTCTCTGCTTTAAATAGCTCCCTACCAATGGTCCTATGCTATCCCATAGGATTTCATTTGTTCCGATACATACAAATATAATTTGTTTTTTGTTTACTCTTATTTTTCTTTTCAAATTATTTACATAGTCTTGCATTTCTTGCATTTTATCACCTATCGTTATAATTTGTAATTCTTTAAATTTTATTATAAAATTTATAAAATATGCAAAAAAATATCTTTTAAAAAAATGATATTTTTTGACTGTGTCACCAAATTCATTATTTTAGGCTTTACAAAAAGAAGAAATTTTTATATAATAAGGATATTAAAACTAGGGAGTAAAATCATGAAACTAATATCTTGGAATGTAAATGGAATCAGAGCATGCCTAAAAAAAGGATTTGCAGAATTTTTTAAACAAATAGATGCCGATATATTTTGCTTGCAAGAGACAAAGATGCAAGTAAGCAAAGTAGAAGAAACCAAAACAAAAGAAGAACAAATTTCTTTGCTACCAGATAAAAAAGCAGAAAAAGAAATCAGTGAAATTTTAAATTTGCCAATTTTTAAACCCTATTATGATTATTGGAATAGTGCTGAAAAAAAGGGCTATTCTGGAACAGCCATATTTACTAAACAAAAACCAAATTCTGTAACTTATGGTATTGGAATACCAGAACATGACAAAGAAGGAAGAGTGATAACTCTTACATTTGACAAATTTTATATGGTAGACATCTATACACCAAATTCCAAAAGAGAATTAGAAAGACTTGATTATAGACAAGTTTGGGAAGACGAAATCAGAAAATATCTTGTCAATTTAAGCAAACAAAAACCAGTTATCATGTGTGGAGACTTAAATGTAGCCCATGAAGAAATCGATTTGAAAAACCCAAAAACCAATCGAGGAAATGCAGGGTTTACAGATGAAGAAAGAAATAAAATGACAGAACTATTAAATTCTGGTTTTACAGATACATTTCGATATTTATATCCAGACAGAACCGATTGTTATAGTTGGTGGTCTTATATGGGCAAAGCAAGAGAAAAAAATGTAGGATGGAGAATAGACTATTTTATTGTATCAGATGAACTAAAAGATCAAATAAAAGAAGCTACCATTTATTCTAATATTCTAGGAAGTGACCACTGTCCAGTAGGGTTAGAAATAGAAATAGAATAAGTTTTATATAAATAGGAAAGGAAGAAACAATCTATGAAAGAAGAATTAAAAAGCCATTGGAAAACATGGATATTTCTGTTAACACTTGGTACCATACTAATTATTATTTACAAAGCAATTGACAGTATAGCCTATTTAGGAGGTTTTGTAGGAAATTTAATATCTACACTTTCACCATTTTTAGCAGGACTATTACTAGCTTACTTATTATATATTCCAGAAAGTAAGATAGAAAAAATATTTAAAAGAGCAAGAAACAGGTTCTGTAGAAAAAATGCAAGAAAATTAGCCATTCTTACTACCTATATTATGGCAATTTTAATTTTAATGATTATTATAAATGTCATATTGCCAGTTTTAATAGAAAGTATTAATGAATTAATTGTAAATTTACAATCCTATTATTCTAAAGTCATTGATACCTATAATAATATGCCAGATGATTCTATATTTAAAACAGAGCAAGTCTATAATGCTTTAAAAGAACTTCAAAACCTAGATTTAAAACAATATTTAAGTATAGATCGAATCACAGGATATGTAAAAAGTGTAGTAGGTGTAGCAAGAGGAATTTTTGATGTATTTGTTGCCATCGTAGTTTCTGTTTACATCTTAGCAGAACGAAATGAAATATTAAAATTTTTTAAGAGATTATTAAAAGCAGTATTTAAACCAAAAACCAGTGAGGCAATTGAAAAATATTTTTATAAAGCAAATAATATATTTTTTAAATTCATCTCAAGCCAGTTTATCGATGCCATTATTGTTGGGGTGTTAGCAACCATTGTTATGAAAATATTACAAATTAAATATGCATCTTTATTAGGATTTACCATTGGTTTATTTAACATGATACCCTATTTTGGAGCAATCATTGCGGTAGCCTTTGCAGCTATTATAACAGTTATTACAGCAGGCTTTTCAAAAGCAATTATTATGCTTGTTATTGTTATTATCTTACAACAAGTAGATGCCAATATTATTAATCCAAAAATAATTGGTGATTCTTTGCAAATTAGTCCATTACTTGTAATTCTTGCCGTAACAATTGGTGGAGCTTATTTTGGTGTAATAGGTATGTTCTTAGGGGTGCCGGTAGCAGCGGTTTTGAAAATACTGGTAAATGCTTACATTGACAATAAGTTAACAATGTAGTATAGTAAAAGTGAAAAAAGGGACATGCTTTTTTCTAAAAGGAGAAAACTATGAAAAAAAATGAAGATGGAACAATCGTAATAAAATTTAGTATTGTCTGGTTTTTTATTGCTATTATTATCATCGCATTAATTGTATCATTTTTTAAAAACTATATATTTGCTACCAATGAAGAAGAAACAGAAACAGTAGTAGCATTTGAGCAAAACCAAAAATCAGTCGATGTAATAGAAGTAATGCTAGAAAATACTGGTTCAAACAAAAAAATGGTAAATGAAAAAAGAGAAGTGCCATTTACAACAGAATATGAAGAAAACCCTAATTTACCAAAAGATGAGCAACAAGTAAAACAAGAAGGAAAAGTAGGAAAAATTCAAGTAACAGCGCTTCAAGAATATCAAAATGAAGAAATGATTCGTGAAGACCTGATAGAGAGTACAACTTTAGAAGAAGCTGTAAAAGAAATTATCTATGTAGGGACATCCGAATTTTTAAGTAAATATAAAGTACATATTGAAGATCAAATGTATTTATTAGAGGCAGAGAACCTAAAAAAAGAAGCATCAGAAGAATCCGAAACCATCTGCCAAATTCCAAGATATTTAAATGTAACCATAAAAGAAGCTGGAGAAGAATGGATAAAAGTAACCTATAACGGAAAAGAAGGATATTTAAAAACAACCCATATTACATCTGAAGCAGTTACACCTTTAATTACAGAAAAAAATAGAATTGCAACTTTAAAGAATAATTTAAATATCGATTTGGACTTAAGTGTTCCAAGTGGTTTAACATTAAGTGATTACAAAACTGTATTTTCTAATAATGCAAGTGATAAAAATAAAATCTTTGAGCAAAATGCTGAAAAATTTTATCTTGCTGAGCAAAAATATAAAATAAATGGGATATTTTTAGCAGCAGTAGGAATACACGAAAGTGCTTGGGGAACATCCAAAATAGCAAGTGATAAAAATAATCTATTTGGATATACAGCCTATGATCGTGACCCATATAATAGTGCAACTACATTTGAAAATTATGAAAAGGCAATCAATACAGTAGCAGAAACATTATCTTTAAAATATTTGCATGTGGCTGGAACGGTAATAGGTGAAGGACTTACAGCAACAGGAATTTATTTTAATGGAACCACAGTAAAATCTGTAAATATAAGATATGCAAGTGATGAAAACTGGGCTGATAAAGTATTTACTTATATGCAGTATTTATATAATAAATTATAATATAAGTAAATAAAAACAGAGCTTTAGACAAAAAGACGTATTGTCAATAGCTCTGTATTATTTTTTAGAGGGATATTCATATGAAAAAAAGAATAAAAATCGATCGAAAAAAAATCATAGCGATATTAATTACTATTTTATTAATATTAATCATTATTTACGCAGGTATGATAAGAAAACATATCAAAATAAAACAATTTGCAGAATCTAATATGCAAATTTATCAAAATAATGAAGAACAAGTTTTTAAAATTGAAAGGATTGTTCTTTGTAGCAGTGCCAATGCAATTGATTTAAGTGAAGAAAAAAATTTGCAAAACTTAAGTATTTATCAATATACCGATATAGCAGTATATATTGAAAATGGAGAAGAACTTTCTAACAAAAATACAGTAAAAGAGCTTTATATCGATCATATTATTTTAGAGGGAACAGATGAAATTGGAAATAAAAGTTTAAATTATAGAAATATACTAGATTTTGGACAAAAACAAGAAATATTAGAAGCAAAAGAAACAAACAATATAAATTTTAATATTGTATATACCAATCAAGAAAATGAAACAGCAAATTATAATGATCCCACATTTTTTACAGACTGTTCTAATCCAATAACCTTACAATATTTGAATTACAATGTAGCAAATGGTTATAAAATGGATGAAGACAAAAGTGTAGCATTTGATGGTAGTATTTTAGAGGAGGCAGGGATTGTACCAGAAGACATTAACTGCAAAGTAAAATTTAGAATCAATATCGTAAATAATGAAGATGAAAAATATTCCTGTTGGATTAATTTTCAAATTCCTTTAGATGATATTTATGAGGGTACAACGATGAAGGCAAAAACAACCAATGGAAATCAATATGTATTTTTTAGAGAAAGATAAAGGAAGAGACAATAGCAAAATGCTATTGTCTCTTCCTTTGCACGGTATGTGCTTCAAAATAAGTTCAAGAATTAATGTTACAGAAAGATTACATTTTAATTACAAATTATTAAAAATATTGAATAACAACTATTAATATGCTAAACTATTAATAGTACAACTAAAACGATTGTAAATTACATGTAAATTTATTGTAAAAGAAAGAGAGGTTAAATAAATGCTTTTTGATAGAATTTATGAGAAAAAAAATAAAAGAGATGAGACTGCTAGAAATAAAGGAATTACTTTAATTGCTTTGGTGGTACTTCAATCTCTTTAAAATTTAAAAATGTTGAGGTGTTAGATACCTTTGGTATACACCTCAACATTTATTATATATCTAATTTTGAACCTCAACTGGTAAATATTTTACTCCCCAAGCTAAAGCTTGACTATGAGAACTTACATAGATAT
>CALXRH010000134.1 GCA_944390625.1 uncultured Clostridia bacterium | reverse complement strand
TTATAAAGAAATTAGCTATTCCCTGTTATAATAACTACTTCCCGTTCTTATCAGAAACATAACATTTATGCAAAACGAAATATAAATAAATAATAGTATAAATAAAAATCAATAGTAATATTAATCTAATACTTCTATTGATTTACTTATATCAAAAAAAAATTTAAAAGTCAATAAAATTTAAAAAATAATTTAAGATTTAAAAAAATAATCAAAATTTTATATTGAAGGCAAGCCCTCAAACTCCCATAGGGGGACTCTCCCCCTCTTGTGTCTTTCTTTTAACGTTTTCTAACTCATTACTTCGTAAGAAAACGTAAAAAGGGAGACACAACCCCCGCATATATATAGCTTCCCTTTGCAGAACGGTTAGTAAAAAAACATTAATTGAATAAATTAATAATTTTAGATGTTTGCTCTATATGATGTTTTTCTTTTGAATAAACTTCCCATTCGGACACATTACGAACTTTTACCGTATATTTTGTTATATCATGTAGAAACGGTACATACTCATTTTTATAAAAATCATTTACGACATAATATTCTTTATTTACTTTGTCAATATTAATCATTTCTAATAATTTACCATAACAAGATTCAAAATTATCAAAACTATGTAAAGTAAAAGGTCTAGCCTTTCCATGTTGAATTACAATAGTAAATTCTTTCATTTAAAAAAACTTCCTCCTCTTTCTACTTTTTATACAACTTGTTGTATATATTGTACTACAACACGTATAAAAAGTCAATGTTTTTCTACAAAAAAATAAATTTTTTATACAAATAATTGTATTTTTTTTACAAATGATATATAATACAAAAATGAAAGGAGGAAAAAAATGTTTAGCTATAAACCACTATGGAAACAATTAATCGATAAAGATATGTCGAAAACTGAATTAAAAGAAAAAATTGGAATCAGTCCAACAACACTTGCAACAATGGGAAAAAATGAATATGTAGCGCTCTCTATACTTGATAAAATATGTAATACATTAAATTGCAAAATTAGTGATGTAATAGAACACATAAAAGATGAAGAAAAAGGAGAATAAAAATTATGATATTTGAAAAAGAAAAATACTACAAATATATCAATCAATTAGAAAAAGAACAAACAATTATTTACATAATAATAATGATATTAGCAATAATAATAGGTATTGCAACAGGCGGAACTCCATTGATAGTAACTATACCATTTGGACTATTTATATCATGGTGCTATACAATAGGTATAAAAATAAAAATTCAAGAAATGAAATGGAAATTTGATATATATAATAAATTAATGGAAAAATAAAAGGTGTACTATCACAGACACCTTTTATTTAAGCTACCTCTTTATAATTAAACGGATTAAAACTAAAATATGGAATCTCTTCAATCTTATAAGACTGACTAATATCAATACTAGCCTGTTCCAAATAACTTAAATTACGATAAAATGTACTAGATGACATAAAACTTTTAACATCTTCTATACCATTTAATTGAATGCTACAATAAAAATTATATAAAACATTAACTAAACGTGGTTTATATATTTCTTGTAATCTTTTTAAAACAGCTTCCCTACCTCTTACAATTTCTAAATCATTTTCTATAACTTTTAATAACTTCATAAATTCATCACACCAAACTTTCTTAAAATCATCATATTTTAAACTATTTACTAAAACTAAACTATTATTACTATTCGTTAAATCAAGTAATTTTTTCTTTTTTATTTCACACTCAAATCGTATAAAACCATTAATTTCATTTGTATAATTATCTATATTAAAATCCCTATTTTTAAATCTTTTTATATCGTGTTTTTGAAACTCCAGTAATTTATTATATATTTTTAGAGTAGTAGTAGTTCCAGACAAATACAAACTTTCATCAGAATAAAATTTTATATTTCGCCTAGGATAATTACAACGTGATAAACTATTTATATAAGAACGTACATTTTCTTGATTTTGTAACTCAAAACAAATAGCAATATCCACACGTTGTAAATACCATTTATCCAATCGTGGTAAATCTATATCGTAAATAATTTCAATATTGCGAATCAAACTTTCACAAATAAATTGCAAATCACAATAACCATGATGGCTATTATAACCAAGAACCCATTTATGATAAGAACCTTCTATTTCAATATAGTAACTACCTTCTTTAGTAGAAAATCCATATTTTACACCAGAACCAACACGAACAGATAATCTACTATCAAAAGAACCTTGCAAATGGTCATTTGTAATTTCATATAATGTTTGATTGTTATTATTATTTACCGCTAATTTAACAATAGAATTATTATAAATAATATCACATACTTCTTTAGATATTTCACTATATATTTTTATTGTATCTATCATAATTTAAAACTCCTAAGTATAAAAATTCCCATCTATGGGACACTCGGAGGGTGTTACTAAGAACCCTCCGAATTTATTATTCTTTAAATTTTGTATTATACAAATTTTCTAAAACATAAAAATTTGGTGTTCTAAATTTTTTGGGAACTTTTGAAGTCATTTCATAAAATGCTTTAACACATTCCTTTATTTTTTCATATTCTGTTTTTGTACAAACAATTATATAACTTTTCTTTTCATCAATATTAACTTTTTCATCTTTCATAGAATCCATAAAAAATACACTACCTTTCTTTAAAATCTAAATCAAATTCATTCTTATTACCCAATTTTTCAAAGTATAATGAATACAAATCACGTAAAGAAGCCGAAATACTATCTAATACTTTAAAAATAAAAAATTCTATAACAACAAATAAAATAACCATAATCAATAATAAAAAACTACTCATTTCTATCTTTCCTCTCAATAAATTCTAAATTTTGCATACGTTCTACAACAGAATAACTATCAAATAAATTTCTTATATAATTTGACTGAATAAAAGATTTTTTCCACTTCTTAGGTGTCTTAAATTTTTTCTTTGGATCTGGATTATCAATAATAAAATTATAATCATCAGCATCATAACATCTTTGTCTTGTCCATCTTCCGACAAAAGTTTTACACTCTATAACTTCATAACATTGTTCTCTTAATTGTTTTACAACACGTGTAAAAACTTGTGAAGTTGCAACTATTTTGATACGTTGCTTTCGTTGCTGCGTTACTGTAGAAAGTAAAGTTTCTGGAAAATCCTTCCAATTTGTAGAATTATATTCATTTTGAATTTCATCTATAGCAAATATGACACCATTCTCACCATTTCTCAAAGTAAGAAATTGATTCCAAGAAGTAAATGCAACATCTTGATATATGTAACCAAAATTAGTAACAATAATAGCCTCAGGGTATAATTGCCTCATATCATCTAAATATTTAACCATAGATATAGTTTTTCCGCCACCTTGCCTACCACAATAAATAGTTAAACCATATAGACTAAAATTTTTTCCATTTACAATTGTTATTAAAATATCATATATAACCCAACGAATAAAATCTATCAACATCGAAAAAAATCGAAAAATAGGAATTTCTATAACAGGTATATGAATTTTTTCAATGAATTTACATATTTGTAAAATTTTATATTGCTTTTTTAATCTACAATAATTTTCGTAAACGTGAACAAAATCGGCCATTTCAAGATTCTGAAATTTTTTACGTAATTTTTTAAATGTTCGATTCTTAGTAATATTTTTACTCATAAAGACTCCTCTAAATTATCGACCTATATTAATAAAAGGTATATATCGAATCGCAAAATTAACCAAATTAAAAACTGTATGCACCGTAATCCAAAAAATGAAACTAGATATACATAAAAACCAAACATCAAATGGAAAAAATTGCATACCTTTTATTAATAATGTAATTGTATCAACAATAGATGTTGGTATATAGGTTAAAACTGAAATACACGATAACAAGCCTTTTATTAATAAAACTAATGGGGCACATATCAACTCTATTATCATTATTTCCCACCCCCGAGCATTTTGTCATTTCCACTAGATAACGAATTAGAAAATGTAATTGAATTATTTACACTACCATCTGCAATATTCACACCACGTAATAATTTGTTAATTTGATTGATATGATAAATAATAAGTAATATAAATACAATACCTCTAACCCAAGAATACCAAGTAGAACGATATTTTATAATAAAACTAAAATCAATAAATGATGGAACATTAAGTGTTAAATCATCAGATACTTTATAGTCACTAATAGAAACATCTTCTATTTGCCCATCTGTCGAAATATCTAAAACCGTAGAAAACATTGTAATATAATCATTATATGGTATTTTACTTTCTATTTCAGATAAAAATGTTTCTTTTAAATTAGAAAAATAGTCATCTGATGGAATAAACAAAAATTGCAATAAATCTCCAATTAATTCAACAATTTTTTTGCCTAAAAAATTATCATCAAATGGGTTAATATAGGAAATTACTGTTGTTAAAAAATCCCATAATTTTAATAATATAAAATTTTCACTAAATGGATTCAAATAAGATACTAGACTTCCTAAGAAATCCCAAAGTTTTAATAAAATAAAATTATCACTAAATGGATTCAACCAATCTAATATACTAGTTATAAAATCCCATAATGGTGAAAATATACTACCAATAGTTTCACCTATTGCATTCGCGATATTACCGATTTTATCAGATATATTACTAAACCAATCCCAAAGATTATCAAGCCAACCGGAATCAGAATCTTCATCACCTGAACCATCGACTGTGGTATTTCCTCCGCTGACTGAATTGCTGGAATCGTTATCCCCTGTTCCCCGTTCATATATACCTAAAGTAGCAGACATTTTAATTGTTGTTTTATCCGAATCATATAAATCTCCAGAAAAATCCAAATAAGTAAAACCATAATCATCAGTAAGACCATTCGGATATTCAAAAGTAGAATGAGAAGAAACAAAATCAAAAGTCGTTAAAGATGAATCATAAGTAATATAACATCTAATTATAGTTGAACCATCAATAGTATAATTATGAGAGTTAGAAGAATATACAGAAGAAGTATAAAGACAAGAGTTGGAACCTAAAGCATACAATCTATTTCTATAACGAGAAAATAAAAAATAAATATACTTATATTCAGCATATTCCGAAGGTAAAACATATTTAATACCATTAGAATTAGTATATGTTATAGTATCACTATCAGAAGCAAAAACAAAAGAACCAAATAAACACATAACTATATATATTGCTATAAAAATACAGCTTAATATTTTAAATAAAATACCTTCTTTTTCATAAACTTTTTCCATAAAATTTTTCCTTTCTAAATAATAAAACCATTCTTCAAAGCCCCGGATTGAAATCCGGTGCTTTGAAGAAATACCTTTTATAAGAATTTATAAATAATTCTAGGTATTAATGAAACGGCAACCATAATGCCCATTATTGTTAGTCCAACAGGTAGTAAAACACCAAGGTTAGTAACTATTGTAGATGTTAGACTTTCGAACATTTCAGCAGTTAAAGTTAACATACGTTTCTCCTTTCCTTCAAAAAGAAAACACTTTTTGAATTATATGTATTGTTATGTTTTTAGTAAAAAAATCTACTAAAAAACCAATAACCAAAATAAATTATTAAAAATACAAAACAACCATAAAATATAAGTTGTATAAATGAACTAATAGAACATAATAAGTCATAAATTGAAGCCAAATAATCAAGTTCAGACATATTAATCAACTCCTAATAAAACGCAAGACCAATAAGAAATTCTACGTTCATAATTAAATTCTTTTACAAAACCTAATTCAAGAGTTATTTCAGCAAATCTAGACAATTGAATAGAATTTAATAAATTGATTACAGTTTCATCTTTACTAATAAAATTGTATTTTTTAGTATCATTAACCGGAATCACATTCAAAGAAACATATTTTTCACCATCTTTGGTAACACCTGAAACCTTATCAATAAAATTAAACTTTGCTTTACATTTAAACATGAAAATACCTCCAAAAAAAATAATACTTCATAAAAAGTATTATAAAAATAATATTATTGATTTTAATATTAAAAAACATTGCGCAACTCGGTTTCATTTTGCGCAATATTACGTTTTTAATTTTATAAAGAAACTACCTCTCCTATATAAAAAATATAAGGAAATGACTTTTCTAAAATCACTTCCCTACTATAAGTATTTTATATTTTTTCCTCCGTCCTAAAAATTACTAAAAATCAATCCCTAAATCTCTCCAAGGCCAATTTTGTTTTATCCAAAAACTCATCATTATTTTTTGTTGCTTTAATCACTTTTAAAATTTGTTCTGTACTATCAGCTGCTGGCATATTTGACATAGCTTTTCGAATCAATCCTGCTACTTCTAATTCTTTTTCATTTAACAATAAATCTTCACGTCTAGTATTAGAACGATTAATATCAATGGCTGGATAAATACGTTTTTCAGCTAACGTTCTATCTAGTAATACTTCCATATTACCAGTACCTTTAAATTCTTCAAATATAACATCATCCATTCTACTTCCAGTTTCCGTTAAAGCTGTTGCTAAAATAGTTAAACTTCCCCCATCTTCAATATTACGAGCTGCCCCAAAGAATTTTTTTGGTTTGTGTAAAGAAGCTGGATCAATACCTCCTGATAAGGTTCTTCCAGATGCTGGAACAACTAAATTGTAGGCTCTTGCTAAACGAGTAATACTATCTAGTAATACGACTACATCTCTTCCCTGCTCTACAAGTCTTTTAGCTCTTTCTATTACCATTTCAGCAACTTTTGCATGATGTTCTGGTAATTCGTCAAAAGTAGAATAAACAACTTGTCCTTTAATAGAACGTTTCATATCTGTAACTTCTTCTGGTCTTTCATCAATAAGAAGCATAATAAGTTCACATTCTGGATTATTGGCTGTTATACTATTGGCAATTTCCTTTAATAGAGTTGTTTTTCCCGCTTTTGGTTGAGCAACAATTAACCCTCTTTGCCCTTTTCCGATTGGAGAAATGATGTCAATCATTCTAGTAGCATAATTGGTTGAAATGGTTTCTAATCTTAATCTTTCATTTGGATAAATTGGTATTAAATCTTCAAATCTTGTTCTTTTAGCTGATTTTTCCGGATGCTCTCCATTTACTTCTCCTACAAATATAAGAGATGGGAATTTTTCTCCTTCTTTACATCTTGAAATTCCTTTTACTAAATCTCCTGTTACTAATCTAAATCTTCTAATTTGTATTGGAGAAATATAGACATCTTTTGGACTGGATAAATAATTATCTCCTCTTAAAAATCCATAACCATCTGGTAATACTTCTAAGATTCCCTCTATAATCTCATCTTCTTCATTATTAACTTGATAAGCTACTGTTGTATTTTCTTCTTCTAATTTTTGGGTTTCATCATCTGGTTCGTCATAATGATATGATTCATGAACTTCAGTTGACTCATCCTCTCCGTATTCATCAATTAGGTCATCCTCTTCTTCATTTTCTTCTGGTTCAAAGTTATTATTTTGAATGCTTTTTAGGACCTCAATTAATTCTTCTTTTTTTAATTTCGATATATTTCTTATATTATTTTCTTTTGCTAATTTTTTTAATTCTAATAGTGTCAAACTTTCTAAATCAGGCATATTTTTATTCTCCTTTTTATTAATTTATTATTTTGAATTTTGGGATTTTTCAGAAAAAACTTGAATTTATTTTGATATTATATCATAAAATTTTCCATTTGGGAAGAGAAAAACATAAAAAAACCTTGAAGTTTAACTATTTTCAAGGATTTTTAATTTTCATTATCTACATAAACTCTTTCATTTGGTAAATACATATCTAATTTGTCTCTAGCAATCGCTTCAATATATTCAGAAGAATTTACATTTTCCTTTTCTTCATTTAGTTGCTGTTGATATTCTGTTGCTTCTGCAATTTGTGATTCTAAATCTTCTGCTTGGGTTGCATAGGTATTTAAAATTTTTTGTTGTTTGATAAAAGTTGTTATAGCATAAATTAATACTGCTATAAATACTATTTTTTTTAATAAAGCACTTTTCTTTTTCATATGTACCATCTTTCCTAATTTAATGTATGAATAATTTATATTCATATTCGTTTTTCTATATTATTATTCTCCATTTATTTTCAAAATCCTTCAAAAGATTTAAGAATTTTTTACATTTTTTTTGAATTTTTCTAAATTATTTAGTTTATAATCAATTTTTTGTAGTTTTTTTGTCAAAAATGTTCGGGTTTTGATGTAGCATAAATAAGTTGGTCTAAATATTATTTTATCCATCATTTTGTAAATAAATCGAAATGGAATTATTATAATTTTTATGATTTGATGAATTGTTTTCTTAATGGCTGTCAGTAAAAATACAAATATTGCTATAATCATTTTACTAAATGTTAACATATAGAAAATAAGGCCAAAGCCCAGTCCTAAAAACATAAATAATCTTAAGCTTCCTCCTGAAAATCTGTACATACAAAATATAATACTAATACCAGTTAATATCCAAAATAAAATATCTTCTACATAAGTGATTAAATTTACGGTTTTAAAACTTTTTCTAAGAATTCTAAAAAAATCAAATAATAAACCTATCAATAATCCATCTAATGTAAAAATCAAAAATAAATATGCTTGATTAATTACCAATTTGAACCAAACTCCTAAATCTTTTATTATTTAAAAATTTTACTAAATAATCCACCTTCTTGTTCCTTTTTTGTATGGTCACTATAACTTAAGTTATTGATTTCTCCTTCTATAATTACCTCTGATGTATCAATACTTAATTTATTAATTTTTAAATTTTCTCCTTTTACACTCAAAAGTCCTAGTTCAGTTTCCATAATTACTACTTGATCATCAAAACTCAAAACATCTTTGACTCCAGATATGCTTAATTTATTTCTATTTTCTAAAATTAAATTTTGAATCACATTATTTAAAGCACCCATATTTTTTCTATCTTCCACTACCATAAACTTTTCCTCCTAGCTATAAATAATTATATTCAGAAATGGAGGTTTTTAGAACAAAAAAAGAGATACTTTTCGTATCTCTCTATATTAAAGCCTTATGCAATTCTTCTAAAACCTCATTCGGAATAATTTTCTTAAACATAATGGCAATTTTAGCTTCATTAATTTCCATACTTATAATATCAAGTTTATTATTTTCTATTATTTTCATGGTTTTATTTAAAACCGTATTATTACTCATAATTCCACTACCAATAATAGAAATTCTTGAAATATCTAAATAACTACTTTCTGCTTCTGGATATCGATTTTCCAAAAGATTTGCTAATTTATTAAATTTTACTTTAGGAATGGTAAAAGATATATCTAAATCTTCGCTACTGCTATTTACTAAATTTTTAACTCCTAATTCATTTTCGATAAAAGCATGATAAAGGTTATTAAATTTTTCTAGTGAATAACCATTTTCTTTCAGATGTACATATTGTATGTTATCATTTTTAACAATATTTTTTACATAGCCACCTTCTACCCTATTATCAATCGTTGTTCCTTCAATCTCTTTAAAAGTAGATTTAGCAACAATTGGTATACCAAATTTTTCTCCAATCTCTACACATCGATTATGAAGTACTTTAGCACCTTCATCTGCAATGTCTAGCATTTCTTTGTAAGATAAGGTATCAAGCTTTTTAGCAACTTTTGTTTGTTTTGGATCGGTTGTATATACGCCATCTACATCCGAAAAAATGCAGCATTTAGAAGCTTTTAGTTTAGCAGCTAATGCAACTGCTGTTGTATCAGAACCACCTCTTCCAAGTGTTGTAATATCCATATTTTCATTAATACCTTGAAATCCTGCAACAATTACAATTTTTCCTTTGTCTAATTCTTCTTCAATTCGTGATGTATCAATATCTTCAATGATGGCATCTTGATTGGTATTGTTGGTATAAATTCCTGCTTGCCATCCAGTAAGAGATATTGCTGGCATTCCCATTCTATCTAACAAAATAGCAAGTTTTGCCATTGAAATTTGCTCTCCTGAGCTTAATAATACATCTAATTCTCTTTCGTTTGGAATGCTAGATAATGTCATAGCTTCCTTAATTAATCCATCTGTTGTTTTTCCTTGTGCTGAAACAACAACTACTAACCTTTTGTTCTCTTCATAAAAACTTTTAATTCTTTCTGCAACAATATTTAATTTAATATTGTCTGCAACTGAACTTCCTCCAAATTTTAATACTACTGTGTCCATTTTTGGCACCTTCTTTAATCTTTATTACACACCTATTTAATTAAATATGGCTTACTTTTAATATATTATGTTCGTTATAAAATAATGTTACTTTTTTTCATTGGGGACAGTTCCTTTCGCGAAAGGGTCTGTCCCTTTTGAGAAATTTTTCATTGGGGACAGTTCTTTTTGCAAAAGGGTCTGTCCCCAATGGAAAATGTTATGTTAACTGCTTTAAATAACTTTCTATAAAACCATCTAAATCTCCATCCATAACGCCTTGTACATTTCCTACTTCATAATTGGTTCTGTGGTCTTTTACTAAAGTATAGGGACAAAATACATAAGAACGAATTTGACTTCCCCATGCAATTTCTCTTTGAACACCTTTTAATTCTTCTAACGTTTCCTTCTGCTCTCTTTCTTTTAAATCTAATAATTTAGATTTTAACATTTTAAGGGCATATTCCCTATTTTGAAGTTGAGAACGTTGGGTTTGGCAGGATGTTACAATTCCGGTTGGAATATGGGTTAATCTTACCGCTGATGAAGTTTTATTTACGTGTTGTCCTCCGGCACCAGATGCTCGAAATACGTCCATTTTTATATCATCTGGATTGATGTATAGGTCTATGTCATCTGAAATTTCTGGTAAGACTTCTACAGAGGCAAAGGATGTATGACGTCTTCCTCCACTATCAAATGGAGAAATTCTAACTAATCTATGTACCCCCATCTCCCCTTTTAAGTAACCATAGGCATTTTCACCTATTACTTCAAAAGTGACACTTTTTAGACCTGCTTCATCTCCTTCTAAAAAGTCAAGTTCTTCCACTTTGTAACCTGCTTGATTAGCCCATCTTGTATACATTCGATAAAGCATTTCTGCCCAATCTTGTGCTTCTGTACCGCCTGCTCCTGGATGAATGGTTAGAATCGCATTGTTTTTGTCATATTTACCAGATAAAAGTGTTTCGATTTCGAACTTTTCTACTGCTTTTTCTATTTTTTTGATGTCTTTTGTCATTTCGATTGCTAGTTCTTCATCATATTCTAGTTTTAATAATTCTAGCAAATCTGTTGTATTATTGATTTCTTTTTCGATTTCTCTATATTTGGTACATTTTCTTTTTAGTGTTTTTATTTTTTCCAGTACCATGTTAGAATTTTTGCTGTCTTCCCAAAAGTCTGGCTTTACCGTTTCTGCTTCTAGGTTTTGTAAATCTTTTTCTAGTTTAGGGATTTCAAAGTGAATCACCTAAATCTTTTAATTTGTTATGTAATGTGTTTATTGTTTTAGAACTTTCTTCTAAATCTTGCATTTTATCACACTCCTTTTGTTTTGTATTATATCGGTAAGATAGTGAAAAGTCAAGCATTTGTTTTTTTGTATTTGTTGACAAGAAAAAATTTTTTTCTCATAAATTTCATTAAAATCATATATTTTTATTTTTTATATAACTTTCCTTAAACTCTTCTGCTAATATATCCATGCAAATGGTGTCATAATATTTCCCATTAATAAATCGATTTTCTCTGATTCTTCCTGCTTCTCGAAATCCGCACTTTTTATAACATTTTAAAGCTCTTTCATTAAAACT
>CALXRH010000133.1 GCA_944390625.1 uncultured Clostridia bacterium | reverse complement strand
TATTTTTCGTTTCTACTGAAAAAAGCTTTAAAGACAATATCGTCTTTCATCGTTAATTTGTTTGACATATGTTACCTCCTATTATAATTGGTTTGTTTTTGAATTTCAATCTTTTTTTAGAAAAATTCGATTTAATACTTTTTGATAAAAAATTTAATATTTAACTTTGTATTAGTCTATTAAATTGTACTGTGTTTTCTTAATTTTGTCAAGAAAATTTTTTTGACAAAATTCGACATACTTTTTTGTAAATTTTTCGAAACATTTATTATCTATCTTTATATTGTACAAAAAAAGAACCCTCTATCCATTTTTTGGATATGGGGTTTTTTACAAAATTTTATTATTTTGCTATTATCCTTCAGCTGGTGCATCAACTGGACAAGCAGCACTGCATGAACCACAGCTAATGCAAATGGTTTCGTCAATTTCTGCTTTGCCATGATCTCCGAATTTTATGCAACCCATAGGGCAAGCATCTATACAAGCTCCACAGCTTATACATTTTTCTTCATCAATTTTATATGCCATAGTCTTCTTCGCCTCCTTTTTTCTCTTCATTTTCCATTCTTTCTAGTTCTTCTAATTCTTTTTTATGTATTTCCTCTTCTTCGTCAACTACCTCTTTTTGGCTGTCTTTAATAATTTTAATATCTTTCATTTCATATTTTTTGTGTGTATCTACTTCACCATCTTTGATTTTTACTTTTAATCTTTCAGCTAAAGTTTCTACTGCTTCTACCTCACCTACTCCATCTGGTGTCTTTACAATAGCTCCTATATGAGGCAAACGTGCAATTTTTTCTTGGTATACTTCATCTTCATATTTTAGGCAACACATTAATCTTCCACAATTTCCAGAGATTTTAGAAGGATTTAGTGATAAATTTTGGTCTTTTGCCATTTTAATCGATACCGTTTCAAAATTGCTTAAAAAAGAACAACAACAAAGCTGCCTTCCACAAACACCATTTCCACCAAGTCTTTTAATTTCATCTCTTACTCCAATTTG
Source organism: uncultured Clostridia bacterium (assembly GCA_944390625.1). GTDB lineage: Bacteria > Bacillota > Clostridia > TANB77 > CAG-508 > CAG-269. The sequence continues at coordinate 3,179 of CALXRH010000133.1, read as the reverse complement.
TCTTAGCTCAATTCTGGTTCTATATACGGCGGCTAAGTCTTTTACCAATTCACGAAAATCGATTCTTCCGTCAGCAGTAAAATAAAATAAAATTTTTGCATTATTAAATTTAAATTCCACATCAATTAAATTCATTTTTAAACCATGTTCTTTTATCTTCTTTTTGCAATAATCAAATGCTTCTTTTTCTTTTTCACGGCAATCTCTATAATGTTTTAAGTCTTTTTCATTGGCAATTCTTAAGATTCTTTTTAAATCTTTTGGTATTTTTTCATCACTTAACGTTCGATTAGGGATTGCAACTTTTCCGATTTCTTCCCCCTCTTCTGTATCTACTATTACAAATTCATCTTTTCTTAATACTAGATATTGTGGGTTGAAAAAATATATTTTTCCTAGCCTTCTAAATCTTATTCCAACTATGTTTTTCAATGTATTTCCTCCCATATGGTCATAATCATATTATCAATTGTCATATTATAATTGCTATTAGCTTTTAGTCTTTTTTTTGCTTCTTCTACGATGGTTATGCAATTTAAATATTTTTGATTTTCTTTTGCTTTTTTAAAAAGAATACTATTTATGTAGTCTAATATTTCTTGTTTATCTTCTTGCGATTTATAAATGATATCTGCTTTTTTTAATGTATCCATCAAATCTAATTTTTCTATTTGGTTAATCACTTGGTCAATTGCTATATAAAGTTCTTGTTTGTCTTTTAAGATTTCTGCTTTTCCGATACTTCCTGCTGCTGCCTCAATCATACTTTGGGCAATATCTTGCAGGTCGTATTTTTCTTTTAAATAGGTTTCGATTTGTTGATTAGGTATATTTTCAAATTTTAAGATGGTACATCTTGATTTTATGGTACTTAAGAAATTAGATTCATTGGAACCAATTAATATTATATTGACAAATTCTGGTGGTTCTTCTAAGGTTTTTAGCAAACAGTTTTGAGCTTCTCTTGTCATGGTATCTGCTTCATCTAAGATATACACTTTTCTGCTTGCTATAATGGGTTGTTCAATTACTTTTTTTTGCATTTCTCTAATTTGTTCAATTTTTATATTGTTTCCATCTGGTTCTATTTCTTGGAAATCAGGATTGTTATTCGAATCAAATTCTAGGCAAGATTTGCAGGTATTACAATATTTTTCTTTTCCTTCACATAAAATCATTTTGGCAAATTCTCTTGCGATTAATTTTTTTCCAATTCCTGAAGTTCCAAGAAATAAATAGCTATGTGAATATTTGTTTAATTGAATTGATTTTATTAATTCGTTTTTTATTTTTTCATTTCCTAGTATTTTTTCAAACAAAATTTTCACTCCTATTTATCTATTTTTCCAAATACATTAAATGGCCAAATACGTATCCAAACTTTACTTTCAATTTTTTCAAGTGGTATGCATCCAAAACATCTACTATCTGTACTTTGGGTTCTGTTATCCCCCATAACAAATACGGTGTTTTCTGGAACAACTAAATCGGTACAAAATCCTTTTCCCATATCGGTTACTACTCCTGATTGAAGGTAACTTTCTTCTAATTCTTCGTCATTGATATATACCTTTCCATCTTCAATTACAATATGGTCTCCAGGTAAGCCTATTACTCTTTTTATGTAGCTCATTTTATGAAGCTCTAGTACATAATAAGAAAATTTGCCCCATAAACTTGTTGGACCATTTTCATATCTTGCCACTACATTTTCTTCTTTTTCTTCTTTTGTAAGAATGGTAGTAGAAGGAGCTTCAAATGTTATAATGTCTCCTCTTTCTGGCATTGTTTTGGTGGTTCTTCCCCATCTATTTAGCCAAAGTCTTTGATCTTCTTTTAAAGTAGGATACATAGATGGTTGTTTTACTATGGTTGGTGTTCCAATATAATAGCGAAATAATATGGCAATTACTAATGCTATGACAATGCAAAGTACCCATTCTAAAATGTCTTTGATTTTATCAAACTTGTCTTCTTTCAATGTTTTATCCTCCATAATTTCTAGTTTTTATTTTATAAACTAGATATTTAATTTTCGTATTTTATAATACTCCATCTATATTTGGTATAATTTGTTTTTTTCTTGATACTACTCCTGGTAAAAATGCTGTATTATTTTCTAATTTTATAGCAAATGCTTTTTCTGCTATTTCTTGTTTTCCAAGAACGATAATTTGTGAATTACTTTCTAAGATATCGGTAATCATTAAAACAAATAAATCTACTTTATTTTCTTGCATGAAATTTTTCATAGCCTCTTCCATTGCTTCTTTGTCTTTTAATACATCTTCGATTGAAACTGTATTGATTTGAGCTACTTGATATTTTACTCCATTGATCGTAAATGGCTTAGAATCTATGTTGATTAATTGTTCTGGTGTTAAATCACTTAAATCTGTTCCTGCTTTTAACAGATCTAATCCATAAGCATCCATATCAACCCCTGCTATTTTTGCTAATTTTTTAGCTGCTATTTTATCTCTTTCCGTGCAAGTTGGAGATTTTAGTAAAAGGGTGTCAGATATAATACAACTAAGCATTAATCCTGCCGTTATTCGATCAATTTTAATGCCACTTACTTTGCTCATTTCTTCTAAAATCGTTGCTGTACATCCAACAGGCATGCCCAAATAAAATAAAGGCTCATGTGTTTCGAAATTAGCTATTTTATGATGGTCAATGACCCTGATTACTTTTGCTTTTTCGATTCCTTTTACACTTTGGTCAAATGAATTATGATCTACCAGCATAACAGGTTGACCAGCCTTTACTTCTTCTAGAAGTTCTGGGGCTTTTACCCCAAAATAATCTAGTGCATACTGTGTTTCTTTATTTACCTCTCCTAATCGGTATGCTTTTGCTTTATAAATTCCCATTGTTTTCTCAATTGCTTCTAAAACTAATGCTGATAAAATCGAATCTGTATCTGGATTTTTATGTCCAAAAATATAAATTTCTTCCATTTTAATCTTCCTTTCTTTTTTGTACATTATATCATATATTTATTTTTTTGCAATTAGGGACGGTCCTTTTTTTTATTTTTTTTCATTGGGGACATACCCTTTTTCAAAAGGGTCTGTCCGCTTTGCAAAATTTATTCACATTCTTTCAATTCTTTTTTTATCTTTTCTTTTTCCATATCTTGTCCGATAAAAACTAATTTAGTAATTCTGTCTCCT
>CALXRH010000132.1 GCA_944390625.1 uncultured Clostridia bacterium | reverse complement strand
TATGCCTTTTTAACCATATACCAGTTATTGTTGGACATTTACTATTTTTTAATAAACAAATTTGTGTCTTTTCTTTTTTCCTTTTATGTCCAAATTTTTCTAATACTTCATCTATTGACTCTAAAATCGAATTAAAATCAAATTCTTCATTATCAGTAGAAAAAGTAACATCATCAACATAAGTACTAAATATCAAGTCATTTTCTAAAGCAATCTTATTTAATTCTGCAAACATTTTTCTATATGAAAAGAAACTTATTAATGTACTAGTAGGAAATCCCTGAGGTATTACTCTAATTTTAGGATTATTCTTCTCTGGTACAGTTACTAATTCAGCCATTCTTTGTGCAAGATCATTCTTCATTTTAAATCCACCGCCTGACATAAAGAAGCGTTTAACTTCTTTAAATTTACAATTAGGATAAAAACTAGCTATATCTATTAACAAAAAATTAGTATTTCCTCTATGATGTCTAGCATTTTTTACATAACCACCATCTGTTTTAGCAAATACATAGTCAGGTATACTTAATTCAGACAAATAATTATTTAATTTTTTTAATGCTGTCTTTCTAGGTTCAGGAACATCAGTAAATTTTCTATATTTTTTAGATGTATAATCTTTTGGTTCTCTTTTACATCTTTTTTTAGTTTTCTTATTCTCGTAAAATATAATTTCTTTTTTATCGTATTTATAAAGAATATTATTCAAATCATTCTTTGTAAAAATTATGTTTTTATCTTTATCTGATAATAAATCTGCTATGTATTTTTTACTTCCTCTATTATATAATTTAGAATCAGTATTTTTTATTAATTTAGTTTTCATTTTTCACCTCTTTAACGCAAAAACGCCAAACATACATCAACAATTAATTAAGTGATAATACTCAGCTTCACTAGAAGGGCTTCCCCAAAATTAAAATTTGAGTACAAATTGACTACCAATCCATAGAACACTATACATGTTGTCATTTGATTAGAGTCTAAGTTTAAAACCTTCACCATAATTGGAAAAATAAATGCTAGAATTGTTGTAATAACAATAACTCTTTGTTTCTTTTTCTTTTTCATAGGCATTCCTCCTTTATATATTTACTAATAAATAAAGGGGAAAAGCAGCAACCTGAAATCTTAATTAATCTCCATACGTTTGGCAATTTACGTCATGTATGGTAAGTACTCGTAGGTGAGCTGCAGCTTGTCTGCAAGCGAACCACGAGGACTCCATATCATTACCTAGCTATTGCTATGAGCAATGCTAATACTCCCATTATAAGGATTCCTCGGACTTTCACCGAATTGAATGTACCAAATAAAACTATTATCTGTTCCTAAGTACAAAAATATTATATCAAAAATCATCAGTTTTTTCTATTAATTTAACTAATTTTAAAAAAAATGACACAGTGACACATTGTTTGTGAATACCCTACACTCATTTTTAGTGTCATAGTGTCATCTTGTTTATTTATTTAGTAATTTTCTTTCTTCTTCAATTAGTGATTTATCATATCTTATAAATAATGGATTTATTTCTTTAGATAAATTTACACAATTCAATTTCTTATAATTCCATTCATTAATACTAGCATTTAAATATGTTTCTACCCTTTTTGTTGTTTCAACAAAGTATGGTTTTAATAGATTGTTAATATTTAATATAATATTGCAACAATTATATAGAATTTCTTCACATTTATTTGTATCTTCTTTAGCTAATTTCCAAGGTTCATTTTCATCAAAATACTTATTAGAATAATTTATAAAATCAAATATCTTTGATAATCCATCTTTTGTATCTCCATTATCAATATCTTTACCAACTACATCATATAGTTCTTTTAATTTATTTTCTAAATTTTCATCAATATTATTGCTACTTAATTTGCCGTCAAAAGACTTATTAATAAATTGTAATGTTCTATTTACAAAATTACCCCATTTACCTAATAGTTCTCCATTGATAGAATTTATAAATCCTTCATATGTAAAATTAAAATCTCTTGTCTCTGGATTATTGATACTAAAATAATATCTAATTGAATCAACTGGATAATTATCTAATAGATGTCTTAAAGTAATATAATTCCCTTTACTCTTAGAAAGTTTTTCTCCCTCTATTGTTATATATTCATCAGAAACTATTTTATCTAGTAATTTATAATTATCATTTGTAGCTAATAATAATGAAGGAAATATAACTGAATGAAAAGGAATATTGTCTTTAGCATGAATTAAATATATTTTATTATTTTTATTATTCTTCCAAAAGTCTTCCCAATTTAAATTATTATTTTCTGCAAACTTTTTACTTGCTGTTACATATCCCCATACATTTTCAAACCAGCCATATAATTTTTTATCTTTAAATCCTTCTATTGGTATGTCAATTCCATAATTAAGTGTACGTGATGCACATCTATCAGGTATTCCTTCATTTAAATATCTTTCAGTAAAATTAAAAGCATTTTCTCTCCAATGATTTCTTTTTGATTCTAACAAAGCTTTTATATCATCTTGAAAGTTAGATAACTTGAAATATAAGTTCTTATTAGTTTTATATGATGTATTATTTCCACATATTGAACACTTAGTTTCTTTTACTTCATCAATTGTAAGTAAACTTCCACATTTTTCACATTCGTCACCTTTAATTTCAGAACCACACTTTGGACATATTCCAATAATATAACGATCTGCTAAAAATAATTTACAGTGTTCACAATATAATTGTTCTTCCTCCTTTTCTTCTAAATATCCGTTATCGTAATATTTTACAAATTGCTCTTGAACAAACTTTTTATGATACTCATCATCTGTTCTGTTGTATAAGTCAAAACTTATACCAAAATCGCCAAAATCTTTATCAAATGAAACATGGCATTCATCTACTATTTCTTTTGGACTTTTGTTTTCTTTTAATGCTTTTACTTCAGTAGGTGTACCATGACAATCAGTACCAGATACCAAAATAACATTGTTTCCTTTTAATCTATGATATCTAGCTATAACATCTCCTGGTAAACTACTAGCTGCGTGACCTATATGCAATTCTCCATTTGCAAAAGGCCAACTAATTCCAATTATAATATTCATATTATCTCCTTCTTTCTTAAAAATTAAAAAACCTCTTAGAAACACTACGTCCCTAAGAGGTGAATATATTCACGTTACCACTCTTAATTTTTTAATACATTACTGTATTAAACTCACTAACCTACTTATGTCTATGCATAGTTATAGGTATCTGCTATAACGGGCATTCCCGTAATGACCTACTAAGAGTGTTTCAGTCATTCGCCTTGAGGGCCATGTTCAAAAAATACTTACATCCTCTTTTTCACCTAACAGAGTTCTCTAAAATGTTTTATATTTTTCTACTCTTCCTCGCAATGGCTTTGTGAATGAATAGATTATAGCATAGATGTATCAATTTGTCAAAAATCACAGCTTCATAAAAAAATAATTATTTATGCTCCAAGCCGCTTTGACAATAGACACAATTCTATATTCTATTAAAGCATAATTGCTTGCAATGCCTTATAAATAAAGGGAAAAATGCATTTTAAGTTCTTACTAAAAAATTGCGAATATTGTACTAAAAAGGGTATCTAGATACCTTTTAGATACTCATCATAAGGTATCCAAAAAGGTATCTAAAGTATATTTCGAAGTTTTCGGAGCGTGAAAAAAGCCCGTAATTACTGGGCTTTTACTACTTTCCACAACATTGTTTGTACTTTTTCCCACTACCACAAGGACATGGATCATTTCTTCCCACTTTCGAATAATCAATCTCATCAAATTCTAAACATTTTTCTTTGAATTCTTGAAATTTTTCTTCGTTGAACTCTATAGGCTCGCTATTATCAAAACAAGCCCACCATCCCATTTTTTTGATAGTATCTTCGATTGGTTTAACGCGAGAAACAGAGTGTTTATAATCAAATAAGGAGTCAATAAAATCACC
>CALXRH010000131.1 GCA_944390625.1 uncultured Clostridia bacterium | reverse complement strand
TAAACATCAATATGATTGGATCATTAGTAATATCAATATTAGTTGCTGTATTAACTAAAATAAATGTATTTAGTGTGCTAGACATTAACATTAATGTGTATGTTGGTGCAGTTCTAACTGGAATCATAATTTCTCGGGGTGCCAATGTAGTACACGATATTTGGACTAAAATTAATCAATTAAAAGGAGAATAACTATGCAAGAAGTTATAACTATAACTATGGAAGAATACAAAGAATTACTAGTAATAAAAGGTAAATATGAAGAATCGAAAGGTAATAATGTTATTAATATTCCTAGTGTTTGGAGAAAGGATATTCCTTATGAATACCCTTATAAAGTTACTTGTGCGACAAGCGAATCAGAAATGGAGGAAAAATAATTATGGAAGAAAAAGCAAGAGCATTGATGAATGCAATTTATAAAGAAGAAAACAAAGAAAAAATTGACACTACTAGAAAAGAATTTACTAAAATAACTACATACATTTTAGAAAATTTAAAAGATAGTAGGGAAAAAAGCTTAGCTTTAACAAAATTAGAAGAAGCCTGTATGTGGGCTATAAAAGGAATTACAAGGGAGGAATAATAATGGAAGAATTAGAAACAGTAATGCAAGAAATTCCTGAAGAGGAAATAGAAACTGAGGAGTATGAGGAAGTATGAGTAGAGTTTTTAAAAGTAAAGATAATCAAGTTACCCAAAAATATAAGAAGGGCACACACAACGGTATAGATTTGGTTGGATATAAGAACGCTTTGGACTACATAATTGCTCACAGTGATGGTGAAGTAGTTGGAGTACGTAGTAACTATAAAACAACCGACAAGACAGGAAATAGTTATGGTAATTATGTAAAAATTAAGCATGGTAATGGATACTATACTTTATACGCTCATTTGAAGTATGGTTCTGTTACAGTTCAAAAAGGTGATAAAGTAGAAAAGGGACAAGTCATAGGTTATATGGGTGCAACAGGTCATTGTACAGGAGCTCATCTACATTTTGAAGTAAGAAATAAAAATGATACTAAGATTGATCCAACTCCATATATTGATAGTGATCTACCTGTTATCGAGGAGGAGTTAAAATCACTTGATGAAGTAGCACGCGAAGTCATAAATGGAAAATGGGGTAATGGTGCGGAAAGAAAAGAACGTTTAACTGAAGCTGGCTATGATTTTAGTAGCGTTCAAAAACGTGTAAATGAGATGTTAGGGTATAATTCAAATACTTCTAATACCACTGCAACACATAAGGTAGTAAAAGGAGACACTATTAGTGAAATTTGTGTTCGGTATTATGGTAAATACACTAAGGATTTAGGGAACAAAATTGTTAACGCTAATAAAAATAAATATCCTAAAATTACTTTAAGTTTTATCCAAGTTGGTTGGATATTAACAATTCCTAGTAATTAATATAAAAAGGTATGTTAGTAAATGCTAGCATACCTCTTTTTTTATGTCTTTCGACACCGTTCGACAAAAATCACATTAAAAATATGTTATTATTATATCGAAGGGGGAATTTGTATGTATAAGAAATTAAACAAAAAACAAATCAAAAGATTTGTTAAAAAGTATTTAAAGGATTGGAAAAATGATATTTATGAAGTAAGTTTACTAAAATCAAACGGAATTAAAGAATATTTAGTAAATGAGCATTATTTTATTATTGTTTATAAAAATAAAATAATCGAAAAAGATTTGCAAGAATACACTATTTAGTGTGTTCTCTTTTTTTATTTTATCAAAACTCTCCTCAGATATTTTTAACACTCCTTTGTCATTCTTAACAAAGATCTGTCCGTGTGGAATTGATGTTAATACTATTTTTAACTCATGGTCTTTGTCCAAGAAATAAACGTCTTTCGCTTTATCTTTAATTTGATTTTCCATTATTACCTCTTCTACCCCTCAGAGGGGCTGTTTTAATAAAATTATAAATATTATAAAGTATAATGTCAATAATAATATTGATGAGGTTGTAAATATGAAATTGAAAGCAAATGATTATAAGCCAAATGAAATAGTTAAAATTATTAGAGAGTGGACGGAGTTAAATCAAAAAAATTTTGGTAAATCTATAAATAAGAGTTATGGTTCAATAAAGAAATATGAGCAGGGTGAAAGAAATTTTAGTTTTGAAACATTTATGACAATATGTAAGGTGCATAATATTAAAGTTACATTAGAAAAAGAGAAATAAATAGGTATTAATTCATCAGTCGATTTATGGTAATACTCCATAAATCTTTTTTATATTTTCGGGAATGTCTATCGGGTACATCATTAATGTTCAAATGAATTAGAACGTGTATGATATACCCTAAATTTTTAACTTAATCTCTAAATCAAATTTATCGACTGAATTTTCCCATCTTCCTCCTTTTTCTTTATAATAATAAATAACATCTATAATCTTAGATAATAATTCATTTTTTTCTTCAACAGTAGCATTATCATATAATGCTAAACAGTTTTTTATGTTTGGAATAGCAGAATTTATGTCCTTTTTTTTGATTTCAGCAACCTTTTTGCTAATGTCAGCTAAATGCTCATTTACTTTTTCAACTTGCTCATTTAGGGTATTTATTCGCGTTCTAAACATATCTTCATCATAGACACCCGTCTCTAAATACTCACAGCACTTTAATTTTTGATTTTTAATTATTCCTAATCTTTTTTTAAAAGATTTCTTTTCCAACTCTAGTTTTTTAATTTTATTAGAATCAACATCAAAATTATTTAAGTGTTTTTCGTAATCTTGTAGAATCCTTTTTAATTCATTAATAACTCGATTTTCGATTACATCTAAATAGCTTGATGGCATTTTACAGTTTGGAGTGGTGCATATCAAAGTAGCATCATGATTGCTCTTGTGTGCTTTATGTCTTACCAAGTTGTGGTTACATCTTTTACATTTTATAATACCAGAAAGGGGATTTCGTAATTGGAATTCTTTTTTTACTTTCACTGTATTTTCTAATAATTTTTTCTTAGTCATATCAGCCTCTTCTTCGGTGATAATTCCTTCATATCTTCCTTTCACTTTTATATAGTCAGGATTAAGTGGCCTTGTCTTTTTGAGATCACCATCAACATATTTCATAACTGTTTGTCTTTCATTCCAAGTTTCGTATCCTGCATAACGTTCATATCTTTTTAAAATAGTTCTAACAGATTGTGCAGTCCATAATGATCCGCTTGGCGAAGGAATACCTAAATCATTTAGATTATTGGCAATTGTTGGCGGTTTTAAATCTTCGTAGAGATAGCTATCATATATTTTTCTAACCACTTTAGCATCTTTATTTTTTTTTCGGGTAAAACCTTTTTCACCATCTAATTTAACATTATCATATCCATAACAAGTGTGCCCTGGGTTTTTACCTTCTTTAGCCGATTGCTCTCGACCTCTCTTCAATATTTTTTTCGTATATTGTAAATATTTTCTTGATTGATGAAGTCCTTCTTCAAAAAATGACATATCGTACTCATCATCTAAATCAAATATTTTTTGTAATGTAATTATCTTGGTATTAGTAAGTTGAAATTTTTGGGCAATAATTCCCTGATCTATGCTACTGCCGCGAGCTAGCCTTTCTATTTCTACACATAAAACAGCCTTAACGTTATCGCTTTCAATTAGATCTAAAATTTTTTGCATCTCAGGTCTATCAGCAATAGTATCACCTGAAACAACTTCACGAAAAATATTGCTTTCAGGAACTTTACATCCAAAAACATTTTTAGCATAATCTTGTAACATTGTTTCATGTCTTTGCAAAGTTTTTTCAACACTTTCTTCCTTATTAAATTCACTATCTTTTCTAGATTTTCTTAAATAAATTAGTATATGATTTGCTAGTTCTTGAGCTAGTACATCTTTCATATTAAATAATTCTTTTATTCTTTCTACATTCATTGTAACACCTTTCCTTTTTATTAATTTTGTGTTACAATAATAAACGGAAAACCGTTACTATTGTAACTTTAAAGTTTTGTCGAACTTGGTTTTTCATTACACCTCTATTCTGTTCCAGCAGGATAGGGGATTTTTTAATTTTTTACTGTTTACTGAAATTAAATGATATAGTACTTTCACCTATTGTAGTTGATATGCACCAATCTCTATATTTTATGCAATATCCAGGATCAAATCCTTCTTCATTGAGGAGAATATTTACTATACTATTAATTGAGTAAAAATCATCATATAACATTTCTGCCGTTTCGTTAGCTATCTTATCAATAAAATTTTCATCGTCGATAGGTAAAAATACTTGAAATAAAATTAATTCTTGTTTATCAGAATCATAGTTTTCTACTATGCCAATAGAATTTCCATCTTTTTCAAAGTAAGACCATATTTTTATAATATTATCATTATATTCAAC
>CALXRH010000130.1 GCA_944390625.1 uncultured Clostridia bacterium | reverse complement strand
TCTTCTTCCAATATTACTTTTTCTAGTTTATTGTAATTTCTACAAATATTTATTTTTTCATTTAAATAGTTTAAATATATTAAATTATTTTTTCTATATTACTTATATTATATAGTGGTATATTGGTAATCCAGTCATTTTCTTTATAATCACTCATTGAAGTTCTAACATTATATTTTGTCTTATATTTTTCTGCTAATACTTTTAGACTTTTTGATTGTAAATTTTCTTCTGCCTTAACCTCAATAGGTATTATTTCGTTTTTACATTGTATAACAAAATCAACTTCTGCTTGACCTGCATCATTTGACCAATAATTTATTGGAACATTATAATTCGATTTAATTTCTTCTAATACATATTGTTCTGTTAATGAACCTTTATACTCTATAAAAATTTTATTACCTTCTAAGATTGTTTGAACATTCAAATTGTTTTTTGCAGCAAGAAGTCCTACATCAAGAAAATATAATTTAAACGCATTATAATCAATATAACCATCTAACGGAATTTTACAAGTGGTTACTCGATTAATTTTATACATTAAACCACTATCAACTAACCAATTGATAGCATTTTCGTATTCTGACGCTCTTGCACTTGGTTTTAAAGCTCCATAGATAAACTTTTTATTTTCACGTGCTAGTTGTGTATTAAAATTATTCCATATCTGTATTACCTTAGGTAAATCCTTTTCAGGCACATGCTTTGAAAAATCTTTTTCATATGCCAAAAGTATTTCATTTTGAATCTTTCTAACCTTATTATAATCTTTATACTTTACATATGATTCTACGACTTCAGGCATACCTCCAATGTAATAATACTCTTTTAATAAACTTTTATATTTATCAGAGAATACTTTTATCATATTTATATCATTTTTTTCAATAAGCTCTACTAAACTTTCTTTTCCTATAGCAAGTAAGTATTCCTCAAAGTTTAATGGGTATAAATTCAAGAAATTAACTTTGCCGACGGGAAACGAAACTCCTTTATGAGTAGAAACTCCTAAAAGTGATCCAGCTACTACAATATGGTATTCTCTTGCATTTTCACAAAAATATTTTAATGATGTTATTGCCTCTGGAATTTCTTGAATTTCATCTAAAATGATTAATGTATTCTCAGGTTCTATATCAATACCTGTTTCTGCTTTAAAACCTTGAATTAATCTATCAGTATCAAAATCATAGAATAATTTACTCATTCTAGGATTTCCATCCATATTAATGTATGCCGCCTTACTATAATATTTGTTTCCAAATTCTCGTAAAAGCCATGTTTTTCCTACTTGTCTAGCTCCATTTAAAATCAGTGGTTTCCTATCTATATCTTCTTTCCATTCAATTAGTTTTTCAATTGCTTTTCTATACATATTTAAAACACCTCTTTTTTAATTATATTATATATTTTATCATGTTTTTTCATTTTTTTCAACGACTTTCATATGATTTTTTACACTTTTTTAAACCACTTTTATATAGTTTTTAACATTTTTCCAAATGACTTTTTATACAATTTTCTGGAGGCTCCTTAAAACTTAAATACCAACTCATACCATTATTATTTTCTTCGATATATTTTTGTCTTTCTTCTAACTCTGGATAAGTTTGTGGTGCTGGCACAATTACTGGTTGATTTGGCATCCAGTTTGCTGGTGTAGAGCCATTACTACAGTCAGCCATTTGAAGGGCTTGAACAGTTCTTATAATTTCTGGTATGTTTCTCCCTACATTTAATGGATAGGTTAATATAACTCGAATGATTCCTTCTGGGTCTATGATTACTACATCTCTTACGGTTTGGGTATTGCTTACATCTTTGGATACCATTCCATATAATCTTGCTATTTCTCCGCTTCTATCTGCAACGATAGGAAATGGTAATACAATTCCTGTTCTTAAGTAAATATCATTCATCCAAGCTAAATGTGAAGCGTTACTATCAATGCTTAAACCTAGAAGCTCTGTATTCATTTGCTGGAAATATGGGTATGCTTTGCTAAAGGCTATCATTTCGGTCGTACATACTGGGGTAAAATCTCCAGGGTGTGAGAAAAATACAAGCCATTTTCCTTGGTAGTCATTTAAGGTTTTCGGACCATAAGTTGTTGTGACCTGAAAGCTAGGTGCTTTTTGTCCTATTTTTAGCGTTCCATTCATCATTAATTCATAATCCATAATAAAATCTCCTTTTCATACTTTTTTATATTGTATGAAAAGGAGGCTGTTTTGTTAATTATCTATCTTTATAAACCTATTTTTTCCAAATTGTAAAATAATTTCTTTATTTAGATTTACCATTTGATTTATGTCTTCTACTAACTCACCATTTATTTTCACACCTTTAGCCTGTATCATCCTCTTTGCTTCTCCTTTTGATTTGGCAAACTCTGTTTTTACTAATAAATCACATATAGCTATCTTTTGAATTTGATTACTTAATTTCATACATTTGATATTACTTGGAATTCCACCTTTGGCAATGATGTTGTATTTTTCCTCTGCAGATAAAATAAATTCTTCGCCATGATACATTTTAATAATTTCTCTTGCATATTTTCTATGTGCTTCTACAATATCTTCCTCAATCCATTTTTCCGCATCTTCGATAGCAATATTGGTTGTAAGTTGAAAATATTGTATTAAAACTTCATCTGGAATTTTCATTGCTTTTTCATACATAATCTCTGGTAATTCGTCTATTCCTATATAATTGCCTAACGATTTACTCATTTTTTCTTTTCCGTCTAAACCAACTAATAATGGAAAAGTAATAACAACTTGCGGTTCCTGCTCATAATCTTTTTGTAATTCTCTTCCTACTAATAAATTAAAAGTTTGGTCTGTTCCTCCTATTTCTATGTCTGCATGTAATGCTACTGAATCATATCCTTGCATTAAAGGATATAATAATTCATGCATAGAAAGTGGTAAATTTTTTTCGAATCGATTTTTAAAATCATCTCTTTCTAGCATTCTTGCAACTGTATATTTACTGCTTAATTGGATAACATCTTCAAAATTCATTTTAAATAACCATTTTGAATTATATTCTATTCTGGTTTTTTCTTTATTTAATATTTTGGTTACTTGTTTTAAGTAAGTTTCCGCTGATTTTCTGGTTTCTTCAAATGTTAAGGCTGGTCTTGTCTTACTCTTTCCCGTTGGGTCTCCTATCATGGCTGTAAAATCCCCTATTACAAAAACGACTTCATGTCCTAAATCTTGAAATGTTTTTAGTATTCTTAAGGGAACCGTATGCCCTAAATGTAAATCTGGTCTGGATGGATCTGCTCCAAATTTTATGATTAATTTTTTTCCACTCGTTAATTTCTTTTTTAATTCTTCTTCTGAAAAAATCTGTACTGATTTTCTTTTAATGAATTCAAATTCTTTCATATTCTTTTTGCTCCTTTCTTTTTTGGATTACTTTCCTTTTTGTAATACTTATTTTTAAATTATAATAGCCATCTTCTTGCAAGGTAAACCACCTCCTTAAAATAAAAGAGCCAAACCGACCTTGCTTAAAGGACGATTTGACTCGTGTTACCACCTTTATTCATAATAGATTCCTATTACCTCATTATGGCTTATTCGTAGCCACACGTTAGTTACTATAAGAATTGTAATTCATAATTTTATATGCTGATAGTTTTCACCAATCACTATCTCTCTTGTTTTGTAACTATAAAATTACTACTTGGTTTCTTTTTATATCATAACTAAATTTAATTATTTTTTATCTAACATATATAACTTCTCCATATTCTGAAATGCTTTCTAAAAAACCACTTGGATCTTCTTCGTCGATTAGTAATACTGGTTCAATATCTGTTGATACATCTACAGTCAATTTATAAAGTTTTGCCATATCTTTTAAGATATCATCTGAAATGCTACTTCTTGGAACTACAACCGCTACATCTATGTCACTGTCTTTTCGAAAATCTCCTCTTGCATAAGAACCATATAAAATAATCTTGTTAACAATCATATTTGAAATGACTTTTTTTGCATATTCTTCAACTAGTTTTCTAGCTTTTTCTTTATCCATTCCATCATCTCCTCTGTTTTATTTATTATTTCTTTGCATTTTTCTTTACTTAAAGATTCAAGGATATCTTGCTATATTGATTCTCATTTCATTATGCTAATATTATAACATATTTTTGATAAAAAACCTACATTTTAATAAATTTTTTTAATAAAAAAC
>CALXRH010000129.1 GCA_944390625.1 uncultured Clostridia bacterium | reverse complement strand
CCGAAGAAGAAATGGACAAAATTATAAAAGATTTTGATATTCATGACCAAAAAGATGATATTCGAAAATGGTATGATGGTTATACCATTGGAAATACCACGGGAATTTACAATCCTTGGAGCATTTTAAACTATTTAACTAGGCTACAATTAGTCCCTTATTGGGTAAATACCAGCTCTAACGACCTAATAAAACTTATCTTAAAAAATTCTACAACCCTAAAAAACAGATGGAATTACTGTTAAAAGGAGAGGAAATCGAAGTACCGATTAACTTAGAGACAGTTATTGTTGGAATTGAAAATAACGAAAATAATATTTGGGGCTTGCTATTAGGTACAGGATATTTAAAAGTTACAGACGTCGTTGAAATGGTTTTTGCTTTTAAAGGTAAAGATGTAAAAATAGAAATTTTTTGAGCCAAAGGAATCTAGGTTCCTTTGGCTTACTTACTCAATTACAACCTCATTTTTTTCTCCATCAATATAAACATATGCCTCTCTATGCAAAGGTTCTTCATCTCGATTGATCTCTTTTACAATATTGGCAATTCGAAGTTGAACAGTATCTAATTTACCAGCTGCAATAATAGCTTTTGTATTTCCCTTTGCACCCGCATGTGCTAGTCCCCTAAGGGTTCCTAGTACAACAATATTGTCTGCTGCCACCACTTCTGCGCCTGAGTTAACATCTCCTAGTATGACAATACTTCCTTCTTCTTCTATTCTTTGCCCAGACCTTAAAGAGCCTCTATGAAATCTTGTTTCAGAGTTAGAAACTTCTTGTATAAATGTTTTTTTAATGTTAGAAAGTCCTAATTCTTTTGGCATATCAAAATCTACATCTACATCTAATTGTTCTTTGATAATTTCTTCTATTTCGTCCATTTCTTTATTTTTTAGTACTTTTCCTGTTATCATAATCGGTGTTTTTTCTTCTTTGTATATTTTTTTTAGTTGCATGACTTTTTTTCTCATTTGTAAAAAGATATCTTCTATTTTAGCATCACTACTTATTTTTATTTGAACAAGATTATTTTTTTGACTTACATTAATACAATTTTTCATATTTACTCCTATTCTTTCTTTTTTATTGTATAGTTTCTACATAGTTAATAGCTTGATTATCTTCTTGTATTTCTGTTGAATTGATATTCATTCCAAAGTATTCTGCTATAATTTCTCTTGCTACTTCTGCTGTATAAAATCCATGTCCACCATTTTCAACCATTACAACTACAGCTATTTCCGGGTCATTAAATGGAGCAAATCCCGCAAACCAAGCATTTACATTGGATCCTACTTCTGCAGAACCTGTTTTTCCACCAACTTCTATATCAAAATTTCTAAATACACTGCTTGCTGTTCCACCCTCTTCGGTAACAGAACGCATGCCCTCTAAAACAGCTGCTATGTTTTCCTGTGAAAATGTCAAATCTTCTGTCTGCTCATCTTCTAGCCCTAATTTTTCTTTTACATATTGATTAATTTCTGTTTTTGAGCTTTCTGTTCCATCGGCATTTAAGATTCTTTTTACAATGGTAGGATTGATTTTATTTCCTCCATTGGCTACCATAGCAATGTATTTTGCCATTTGTAGTGGAGAAAAACTATTATAACTTTGTCCGATTGCTGCAGCTAGAGTTTGACCTGCTGACCAAGTTTCCTTTAACTCGGTTGCTACTTCTGGTGAAGCAAGGGTTCCTGCGGTTTCACTTGGAAGCTCGATTCCTGTTTTTAAACCTAGTCCAAAATATCTAGCATATCTATCTAAGGTTTCAATTCCAATTCGATAGCCTACTTCGTAGAAAAAGTAGTTACAAGAATGTTGAATGGCTCCTGATACATTTAAGTTTCCATGCCCTCTATGGTAAGTTGTGTAATACCAACATCTTGGTTGATAATCTCTGTATCTTGTGTAAATTCCTGTATCATTAATTCGTTCTGTTATTGAAATTGCTCCTGTTTCTAACCCTGCTAATGCTGTTACCATTTTAAAGATAGAACCTGGTGCATAGGAACCGGATATGGCTTTATTAAATAGGGAATTTTTTTCTCTTATTTCATTATAATCTGCTACACTGATTCCCCCTACCCAAGCATTTGGATTGTAGTCAGGATTGCTTGCCATAGCAAGAATTTCTCCTGATTTAACGTCAATAACTACAACACATCCTCCTTGTGCATCATAAGTGCCTGAGAATCCACCATTTCTAATTTTTTCAATGTTGTTTCTTAAAGCCGTTTCTGCCACTTCTTGTAATTTAGAATCAATGGTTAGCACAACGGTTGAGCCTTGCTCTGGCTCTTCTGTTACGGTTTCTCCTGTTACGGTTCCATCGACTGACATTTCGATTTCTTCTCTACCGTTTTTTTCCTCTTAAATAGTCTTCAAATAGTGATTCAATTCCCGTTCTTCCTACATAGTCGTCATTGTTATATATATCTTTTGCTTCATTGTACTCTTTTTCACTAATTTTTCCTATGTATCCAATGATATGGGATGCAAGGTTATTGTAATTGTATTGCCTAGAGCTTTGTGTAGTAATTGTAACGCCCGGAAAGTCTGCATTTCGTTCACTAATTTGTGCTACCACTTCTCGTGGTACATCTTCTGCTAATTCTAGTGATTTAGTACTACTATAACCTTTTGTGGTTATTTCATAGCGAATGGCTATGATTTTTCTTGCTTCTTGTATATTACTTGCATTTACTTCATATCTTTCAATAAAAGATTGTACTGCCTGCTCTGGTGTTGCATTTTCTTCTAATTTATATTCATTTAGCCATTTGGTTAATTGTTCTCCTTCTATGGTAAAGGCTGTACATTCATTATTTACTGGAAAATTGTTAGGGTAACTAATGCTATAGTTTTCAAATAGGTTGATTAAATTTAAGATACAGTTATTTAATGTTTCATCATCTGATTTGGTTTTATATAGTTCTAAGTTAAAGGAACTTTTCGTAGTAGCTAAAACATTTCCTGATCGATCTACAATCTCCCCCCTAGAAGGTTCTAGCTCGCTTTCTCTTGAAAGTCTAGTATTGGATGTTTCTCTATATTCTGCTCCTTTTACAATTTGAAGTTCAAATAGTCTACTGATTAATACTACTCCTACCACATAGACTAGAATAATTAAGATATTAAATCTAAAATTTGTGTATTCTTTTTTGACTCTTTTTTTCAATCTTTCACCTTCTTTTGCCAAATTGGAAAAGAGTTATGGTCCCTTTTCCAATTTTTTAAAAATATCTTGTTAAAATTTTACTTCCTTTATATTCTTCTTCTATTTTGTAACCTAAGTTTTGCATAATTGGGTATAATATAATGGTTATGATTACATTATATAGGCATTCGATTGCTAGTATTTTTATAAATTCAAAAATTTCAAATGAATATGCATAGATAAAATACCCAATTCCATAAGCTCCTGCTTCATATACAATTGTACTTATGATTACCATAATCATGATGGTGATTCTGCTTTCTTTTGAGAAGTTTTTGTCAAATATTCCTCCGATTAAACCAACCGCTCCTAACATGATAGCAGAAATTCCTACTTTTCGGCCTATAAATAAGTCTAATAGAATGCCACAGGCTATTCCATAAGTTACGCCTGCTATTTTATTATAAAATAAACCAATAAATAGTATGAATATGACAAATAGATTTGGCATCACTCCGTGCTATTCTAAACCAGGAGAATAAATTAACTTGTAATAAATAGATTAGAATAAATGTGATGATTAACAATAAATTAATTAAGATTTTTTTCATTTTTTCTCCTTGCTCAGTTTTTTAATTGGTTATGACTAATACCGTTTCTAGTTTGTTAAAATCTACGGCTGTTTCCACAAAAGCGTATCGATCATTTAAATTCGTCGTGTTCTCCACTTTGGAAATTTTGCCTATGTAAATTCCTTTTGGGTAGATTCCTCCTAATCCTGAGGTTTCAACTGTATCTCCCTGTGCTACCGTTGCATCAGTTGGAATATAGACAGCTCTTAAATTGGTATTGTCATCTAATATTCCTTTACAAACTACACTATCTCTGGATGAACTTAGGATACTACTGGTATTACTGGAAGAGTCAATGATGGTTTGCACTTTGGAAGTTGAGTCAGTTGCTGAGATAACATATCCTACTAATCCTTCTGCAGCTATGACTGTCATGTTTTCTTGTATACCGCTTTTTGTTCCGGCATTAATTACAATGGTTTTTGAATAGTTGCTGATATCTCTGCTAATGACATCTGCTGCAACAGTTGTATAGTCACTATATTTTTCTGTTAAACCTAGATATTCTTTTAAAGTTTGGTTTTCTGCTTTTATGGTTTCGAATTCTCTTAATGTTTCTTCTAATTCGTTGTTTCTGGCTTGTAGCTCTTCGTTTTCTGCCTTTAAATCATTGATGTTGGTAAAAAATGAAGAATTTCCGTGTATTTTATTTTTTACGTAGGTAAGTCCGTTTTGTATCGGATTTACAAGTTTATTGGCTACATTTTCTATGTAAGATAAATTACTATTTTCTGTATTGGTTAGAATAACTAATAAGATTAAAATGATAACCGTTACGATGATTCCAACTATTTCTCCTTTTTTATTTCGATACATAATAATTTATCCCTTCTTTCTTTTTGGTTGTTTTATATTTTTTTTCTACTATTGATTAATACACTTTTTAGTTTTTCTAAATCTTCTAAAGTTTTTCCTGTACCATTTACTACACATTCTAATGGTGCATTAGCAATATACACTGGCATATTGGTTTCAGCGCTTAATAGTTTGTCTATATTTTGGATAAGGGCTCCTCCCCCTGCTAAATAAATTCCTTTTTCTACTAAATCTGCCGAAAGTTCTGGTGGTGTTTTTTCTAAGGTTTGCTTTACGGTTTCGATAATTTTGGTAATGGATTCTTGCATAGCTTCCATAATTTCGGAAGATTTAATGGTAATATTTCTTGGAAGACCTGTGGTTAAATCTCTTCCTCTTATTTCCATTGGAACATCAATCATAAGTGGTGTGGCACAACCAATTTGCATTTTGATTTGTTCTGCTGTTGTTTCTCCAATGGATAGGTTTTTTTCTTTTTTGATATAATTTACAATGTCTTCATCTAGTTCGTCTCCAGCAATTCTTAGTGAATTACTTACTACAATTCCTCCTAATGAAATAACGGCAACTTCTGTGGTTCCTCCTCCAATGTCTACAATCATACACCCACTTGGTTCTGCAACATTAATTCCCGCTCCTACTGCTGCAGCCATAGGTTCTTCGATTAAATATACTTCTTTGGCTCCTGCTTGCATAACTGATTCTTCTACTGCTCTTTCTTCTACTTCTGTTATACCAGATGGTACACCAACTAATACTCTTGGCCTTCCTACATTATATCTAGAACATACTTTTTTTAACATATTTTTTAACATCAGTCCCGTTGCCGTGAAATCTGCGATGACTCCATCTTTCATTGGCCTTACGGCTTTAATCATTTCCGGTGTTCTTCCTAGCATTTCTTTTGCCTCATGCCCGGTTGCTTTAATTTCTCCCGTTTTTCTGTCTATTGCTACAACAGATGGTTCCTTTAGAACAATTCCTTTTCCTTTTAAAGTGATTAATATATTGGCTGTTCCTAAGTCAATACCGATATCTTTTGAACCAAATGTAAAAAATTTCATTTTCTTTTCATTCCTTTCTAAATTTTGTTTTCCATGTTTGTATGGTTTTTATACTTGTAAATTCTGAATGTCCTATTACGATATGGTCTAGTAATTCGATTCCTATCGTTTTAGAGGCTGTTTCTAATTTTTGGGTTACTTCATAATCTTTTTGGCTTGGTGTTGCTATTCCACTTGGATGATTATGGACTAAAATGAGCTTAGGTGCGTTAATTTTTACTGCTTCTGTTAGGATTTCTCTCATTCCGATATTTACAAAATTGTTTCCTCCGATTGCAATGTCTTTTATTTTTAAAATATTGCACTGATTATCTAATAATACGATTTTGGCGATTTCTCTTTTCTCGTGTTGCATTCCGCTCATTAGTATTTTTACAATATCATTTGGTTCTTTTATTTTAATTTTCTTGTAGTTTGATGGCAAATTCATTCGATTGGCTAGCTCACAAACGGCTTTTAGTTGAATTGCTTTTACTTTTCCCATTCCTTTGATTTGGGTTAGTTCTTCTATACTTAAATCTCTTAAGAAATTTAAATTTTCTTGATCATACCTTTCGTTTAAGTTTAATATTTTTCTAGCTATGTCTACACTGGTACTTTCTTTAGTTCCTGTTTTTATGATGATCGCTAATAGTTCTGCATTACTTAAATTTTTTTCGCCATATAGCTCTAATTTTTCATATGGTCTTTCTGCTTGTGGTAGTTCTTTTATGGTCAATTTTTTTCCTTTCCGCCCCTCAATCATGGATGGTTTAGATTTTTCGATAAATAAATATTGCAATTGCCATTCCAATAATACTTGCTATATTGATTTTAATCGAAAAGGCAAAGGTAATACTTAAGATACTTAAATTTAAGACAAATGGACTTTCTAGCCCAAATTCTTGTCCAAAGGATAGCCACCATAATCCATTTACATTGGCTGCTAAATCCCCCAGTAGTCCTCCGACTACTAATCCACTTAAAATAAATATTAATAGTATCCAAAAACTTTTATCTCTTGCTGCCATATCGTTTCCTCCTTTGTTTTATCTCTCCTTGCGGATTTTTACGTTTTTAAGACTTTTATATTATATCTTGATTTTATATTTTTTTCAAGCAAATTGTAGATTTTTTTTATTTTTTGTGATAGAGTTTTTATATTACCAAAAATTGTGACTTTAACTATCCATATTTTTATAGTATAATATTTTTAGCAAATGTTTTTTTATTGCATATTATTTTTAGGAGGATATTTTGTATATGAAAATTGAAAAACTTACTGATAACAAAATTAGAATTATTATTAACCTGGATGAACTGTCTGAAAAAAATATAGATTTACATACTTTGTCTCAAAATAATGATAAGGCCCATTCTTTATTTCAAACGATATTAAGTGAAGCAGAAAAACAAGTTGGGTTTAAAGTTAAAAATTGCAAATTGCTTGTTGAGGCGTTTTCTACTTCGGAGGGATATGTTGTTTTTACTTTAACAAAATATAAAAATGAAATATCACCAGAGAATTCTCCTAAAAAATTGAGATTTAAGAGAAAATCGCTTTGTAATTCTTATAAAAATGCTATTTATCAGTTTCATAATTTTGAAGAATTTTGTAATTTTTGTACCTATTGCCATTTATCGAAACTTTCTGATTTGAAAGATTTTGCCAAAAATATTGCTTTGTATGAATATAAGGGGCTTTATTATTTAGTTTTTACCAATATTCATATTGATTTTACTTATACGAATTTGTTTTATACCTCGATTTCAGAGTTTTCTAATTTGATTTCTAATTCTTTAGTTTTTAAGAGCAAATTAGAAGAACATGGAAAAGTGATTTTTAAGGCAAATGCTATTAAAAATGGAATTAAATATTTTGTAAATATTTGATGGTAAATATTTCTTGAAAACTATAGATTATTTTTGCTAAATGTGTTATGATAGTATTATCTTTTATAAAAAGGTGGTGAATTTAATGGAATTTTATGATGATTCAAATAGTGTACGTACCATGGACACCAATTCGGTTCTTACTAATACATTTTTTAGAATGTTTTTAGGATTACTAGCAAGTGCTATTACTGCATTTTATGCTTATTATTCTGGCATTTATGTTGATATGATTATGAATGGCTATTATACAATTTTAGCTGTTGTAGAATTAGTGGTTGTCATTGTTTTTTCTTTACTTTTTAAAAAATTATCTCCTACAGCAGTTACTATTTTATATTTTGCCTATGCTTTTTTAAATGGTTTTACATTATCAGTCATTTTTGCTGCTTTTGAGATGACTTCCATTGCCTATGCTTTCGTCGGAACAGCCGCACTTTTTGGTATCTTGGCTTTTATTGGTTATAAAACAGATACCGATATTTCAAATTGGGGAACCATTCTTACTATCGCACTTCTTATTGGTATTGTTTTAACAGTTGTTAACTTATTTATTGGTAGTACGATGTTAGATGTTGTACTAAATTGGGCTATTTTATTTATATTTTTTGGATTAACCATCTATGATATGAATAAAATAAAAGCTATGCAAGAAATGGGATTTTGCGATGATGAGAAATTATATGTTTATGGAGCTATGGAGTTATACTTAGATTTTATTAATATTTTCTTAAGAATTTTAGCTATATTTGGTAAACATAAAGATTAGTTTTAGCCGGTAATTTTGCCGGCTTTTTCTTTGTACTCATTTCCCCACTCTACCATTACATCTAATATCGGTTTTAAACTAAGCCCTGTTTCGGTAAGGGAGTATTCTACTCTTGGCGGAACTTCGGCATATACTTTTCTTTTTACTAAACCAGAAGCTTCCATTTGTCTTAAATGCTCAGTTAGTACCTTTTGGGTAATACCGGTAAGCGATTTTTTTAGTTCTCCAAATCTTTTGGTTCCTGTTAATAAATCTCGAATGATTAATACTTTCCATTTTTCTCCAATTAAACCCATGGTTATTTCTACTGGACATGCCGGTAATTCTTTTTTCATATTTTTCTTATTTTTTTTTATTCTGAAAATTATAACAGAAAATTTAAAAAATGTAAATAAAGCAATTGCCTAAATTTATGCAATTGACTTTTCTTCTGTTGCAAATTCATTTAATTTACATTTTTCTTTTACATCATTTAATGAAATACTTTCTTCATTACTTTGAGGATTGATAGATTCAGTATTGATTATATTAGTTTTGATATTAT
>CALXRH010000128.1 GCA_944390625.1 uncultured Clostridia bacterium | reverse complement strand
ATTAAATAAAAAAGATAGAAATGATGTATGCAGAGATTTAGAAATACCATATTCAACTTTTACAGACTGGTATAATGCCAATATTTATCCAAGAATTGATAAAATACAAATGTTAGCTAATTATTTTGGTATCCAAAAATCTGATTTAGTAGAAAATCATGATAACTTTAATAGATCTACTTCATCTGCTATTGTTCTTGTTTATGGTACAATACCTGCTGGAGTTCCAATGGAATGTATAGAGAATATTATAGATACAGAAGAAATTTCTGCAGATATGTTAAAGGGAAATAAAGAATATTTTGGACTTAAAATTAAGGGAGATAGTATGGAGCCAGAGTACCTAGATGGAGATACTATCATATTAGAAAAAACTGAATCTTGTGAAAGTGGAGATGACTGCGTCGTTATGGTCAATGGATATGATGGTACTTTTAAAAGAGTATTTAAAAATGAAAATGGTATTATACTTCAACCTTTAAATAATAAATATCAGCCTATAATTTATTCAAATGAACAGATAGAAAACCTACCAGTAAGAATATTAGGTGTTGTTGAAGAATTAAGAAGAAAAGCAAAGAAAAAAAGAAAATAAAAAGGGGATTTTATTATGAAAACATTAAAAATCGTATTTTTAATTATAATTGTATCAATATTACTTATTTTATTAACAGCATGCTCATCAAATGAAAGTGAACCTGAAAATTCTATGAATATTGAAAACAATATACAAAATATCGTTAATAATACTACTGTAAATCCTTATGAAAAAACAGCAATTTATAATGGACTATATAAATTTTCTTTAATAAGCGATAATGGCTCTGGATATACTTTTGAAAGTGCTGGAATAATATCAATAAATAATGATATATGTAGAATAAAATTACATTGTTATACTCAAAATTATGACTTCGAAAGAGAGTATGAAGGATTTTGTGGGATAAATACAACAGATGAGGGTTCATTTTATATAAGTTTTTCAACAGGAAATGATAATACTACAATTTATAAATGTGAGAAACAAGAAAATAATCTTATATGTAAATTAGAAAGTAAATATGATATTGTTGGATGTTATAGTGATAGTTTACAATTAACAAAAATAGAAAGTACAGATTTTAATAAATCATATTCAGATTGTATTGCGGAGTGGAATGCCCAAAAAGAATTACAAGAAAAAACAGAATTTATTGAAAGTTGTAATGAATATACATATGAACAAATTGCAAGAAATCCAGATAATTTTAAAGGAACAAATGTTAAGCTAACAGGAGAAGTCATTCAAGTAATGGAAGATAGCACTTCTACTAATTTACGAGTTAACATTACTAATTCTGGAAATTATTATACCGACACAATATATGTTGTATATCACCCTGAAATTGGAGAAGATAAAATTTTAGAAAATGATATTATAACAATATATGGGACATCACAAGGAGATTGTTCTTATACTACTGTCCTTGGTGCTACTGTTACTTTACCTAACATTTTAGCAAAATATATTATTATAAATTAAAAAAGATAATGTGTCCCTCGCCAAAGTTTCACATTATCTATCCAAAAATCACTTGTATAAGCAATTTTATATATATAATTATAATATAATAAACTTCCTTATACAAGTACCAAAAATTTGTTTAAGGAGGTATTTTTTATGGCTGAAATTACGATTGACACAGATGTTTTAAAAACCTTACTAAAGAAAGCTGAAGAAAATGAAAATAAAAAAAATCAAGAAGGTTCTTATTACTTATATAAAAACGGAAAAGCAAGATTAAGTTATATGCTTAATCACGAATATTATCGTACTACTGTAGAAGCAAAAAATGATGATGAAGCAAAAAAGCAACTTGTTCTATTTGTTGAAAAAGTTAAAAAAGGAAATTTTATAAATACCAATTATACCTTTGCAGAATTTGCCCAAATTTGGTTAGATGAAAAAATAAGAAAAAACTGTGGAGAAAGATGCGTAAAAAAATACATTGGTGCTCTTAATACACGTATTCTCCCTGAAATTGGAAATATAAAATTAAAAGATTTAACAAAACAGAAAATAGAAAAATTATTAAATAAATTAAAAGTTTCAAAAACAAACTATAAAAGTAGAAAAGAAAATACAACTTTAAAACCTGCAACAATAAAAAAATGGAAAAATATTATTCACTCATGCTTGGAATATGCCTTAGAATTAGAATTAATAAATAAAAATCCATGTAGTCAAATTAAATTAAATTTTACTTCTACTACAACTGATGAGAAAACAATAAAAGAATTAGTTAAAAACAAAAGACAAAAAATAAACTACTATAATAAAGATGAATTTAAAAACGTATGTAATATTTTAGAAAATGAATTTAAATTTTATTATTATAGCAATACAATAAGTAATAATAAAAAACTTCGTGAAGTTGGAAGAAGAATGTTTATTATGCTCGCTTTAAAAACAGGAATGCGAAGATCAGAAATATTTGGTTTAACATTAGAGGATTTATCAATTGAAAATGCAACTTTTGATGTTAACAAATCTAGACACTATCTTGCTGGAAAAGGAAAATATACCTCTTATCCTAAAAACGATAGTTCAATAAGAAAAAAATCACTCCCAAAATCAATTTTAAGCTATTTAAAAATGTATTTTGATTTATTATATTCTTTAGACTATAAAGAGCCTTATATTTTTGATTATTTAAACATAGATGGTATTTGTTCTTGGTTTGATAAGTGGCAAGATAAAAATAACATTAGAAATATAAGGTTACATGATTTAAGACATTGCCATGCTACTATTTTATTATCTCTTGGAGTTGATATAAAAACAATATCCGAAAGATTAGGACACTCTAACATTGAAACTACCTTAAATATCTATGCAGATGTTTTGGAAGAATTAGATGAAAAAGCCTCTGAAAAAATAGATTCACTATAATAAAATTTGGTTAATTTTTGGTTAATCATTGTCAAAATTAGCCTATTTTTGACTAATTTTAACCATTTTTAAAAATATAGAAAAATCGCTGTAAATTACTATTTTGAGTAATTACAGCGATTTCTTATTTTTACAATGGCTCCTCGTGCAAGGCTCGAACTTGCGACATTTCGGTTAACAGCCGAACGCTCTACCAACTGAGCTAACGAGGAATATATAAAACTGGCGACTTCTTATCTTCCCAGCAGGGTAAC
>CALXRH010000127.1 GCA_944390625.1 uncultured Clostridia bacterium | reverse complement strand
TGTTATTTTTGCTGTTTTTACTCTTGCCATTTTCTAACTTCTCCTTTCTACTTTTTAGTTACCATATGGTAATAATTTTTTAATCGTATTTTCACAAGTTTTGTCAGCATAAGCTCCTGGGCGTCTGCTATTTAATTTTTGTCTTTTTGTTTTATTGGCTAATAGGTGTCTTCTTCCTGATGTGGTTCTTTTTACTTTTCCGGTAGCTGTTAAAGAATATCTTTTTTTAGCAGCTTTATTGGTTTTCATTTTAGGCATGATTAAAACTCCTTTCAATTTTTGTATTTATATTTTACGCTTTTTTTGATAGCATAATAAACATATTTCTTCCTTCTAATTTAGGCTTTTTTTCAACTACTGCAATATCAGAAAGTTCTTCGATAAATTTGTTTAGTACATCTTCTCCTAATTTAGAATTATTGACTTCTCTCCCTCTGAATTTTAGGGTGATCTTTAATTTGTTTCCATCTTCGATAAATTTTCTTGCATTTTTGGCTTTAAATCTAAAGTCATGTTCTTCAATGTTTGGCGTAATTCTGATTTCTTTTACTTCTGCCACTTTTTGCTTTTTCTTTGCTTCTTTTTCTTTTTTGGCTTGTTCAAATTTGTATTTTCCATAGTTCATGATTTTACAAACTGGTGGATTTACATTTGGTGCAACTAACACTAAATCTAATTTTTTTTCTTCTGCTTGGGCAATGGCATCTCTTAAAGATAATACCCCAAGTTTTTCTCCATTGTCTCCTATTAATTGGACTTCTTTTGCTCTTATTTGACCATTTGTTGGTAACTCTTGTTTGATAAAAAACACCTCCTAAAATAATAAAAAATTGACTTTTCTTGTTACAAGATAAGCCAATTTATCCACGCCAAATAATCTCTTTATTAATTATTTTAGTTTCTTACCTTTTCCTACTTGTTAAGGTGAGAAGTGGATACTTCTTCTTGCAACGGGTATTATTATATAATGATTATTTGGTTTTGTCAATAGTTTGATTGAATTTTTTCTATTTTAAGAATATTTTATAATTTTTTTGAGGTGAAATGTATGAAATTAAGAATCCGTGATTTAAGAGAAGATTTAGATTTAACCCAAACAGAGCTTGCCAAAATGCTAGGATGTTCCCAGCAAACCTATTCTCGTTATGAAAGTGGCGAAATTACAATCGATATTCATAGTTTAATTAAACTTGCAAAATTTTATCATACTTCTATTGATTACTTAGTTGCTCTTACTAACAAAAAAAATTAAAATTAAAACAATTGCAAAATAAGTCAATTAGCGATAATGCAAAAAAAGATATCCTTTTATATTTTTTCACACTTTTTTCCCTTTTCCTCTTGTAATTTTCTTCAATTTGTAGGATAATATAAGGGATTGGAAAAATTTATTTAAAATAAGAGGGATTAATAATATGATGAAATTAATAGATAAATTACTAAAAAAACTAAATGTTAACCGAAATACATTTTTTACTTTTATCTTAACATTACTTTCTTTTTACATATGTATCGATCGAATTGTAGAAATGCTACTTATGATATTTACTGGTGTTTCTACTTCTTATTGGGGGCCAATTCAATACACCCTTGCTTTAGCGTGTCCTGCTTTTGCTTATGCTTTTGTAGGAAAATCCAGTTTTGCACACGACAGAGCTCATAAAGTAACCTTATTTTATGTGTATCTAATTGGATTATTTATCATTGCCATATCTATGTTTACACAATGGTTAAATGCTGGACTTTGGCTATTATTTTTATCGGTTCCTAATTATGCCAATATTGTTACAGAATTTCCTGGTTTAGTAAGACAAGCATTTTCTGCTGTATCTCTATATATTCCTTTAGTTTCATTCTATCCTTTCATTAAGAAAATGATTATGGATCTTGATGATAATTCTGATCGCGTAAAATCACTTTGGGAATATACAGGAATTGACTTATCCGATTCATCTGCCAAACACACTTCTTACATGTGTGATGTAAGTTTTGTTTATGACTATTATACCGGTAAAAAAATAATTTATGGCGAAACTTGTAGGTATCGTTCCCTTCTTGTTTGTGGTGGTTCAGGAACAGGAAAAACAGCAAGAGTATTTGAACCAATGATTGCACAAGATATTGAGAAAAAATATTTCTTTAAAGAAGCTTCCAAAGAATTAGGATTTACCGCTTTAAAAACTGGAATTGCTACCATAACGAGTCCTTATAGTAATGAATATTTGAACCAAAACTTTAATTTAAATATGTTAACACCTGCTTTTGGAAAAGAAACTTTGTATAATACTTTTATGCAAAAAATGATACTTTCCACTTCACCAAAAACCATTTATCGAAATATTGGTTTAACTTATCTATCACCTGATAGTGAGAGTATCTTTAAAATGATAGATGTATGTAATAATTTTAATGTACCATATATTTTGCTGGACCCTTTAAATCCTGCAAATTCCAAAGGTCTAAATCCATTTGTATATGATGACCCAAATACAATAGCAGTAACTATTTCATCTACTTTAAATGGAATAAAAACACCTGATAATGATAATT
>CALXRH010000126.1 GCA_944390625.1 uncultured Clostridia bacterium | reverse complement strand
CATAAAGTTCTTCTTTTGGCAAAGTTTTTAAAATTTTAGACACATAATTTAAAAGTTCTTTTACTCCTTCTCCTGTGCTACTAGAAATCTTAAATAACTCCATATTCTTTTTTTCTGCTAAATTTTTAAGTTCTTGATATAATTCTTCGTTTGCAATATCTGCTTTGGTAGCTACTATAATTTGTTTTCTTTTCGCTAATTTTTCACTATAATTTTTTAATTCTTCATTGATAATTCTAAAATCATCTTTGGGATTTCTTCCTTCCATTCCAGATACATCAATGAAATGTAATAAGAGTTTGGTTCTTTCGATATGACGTAAAAATTGCAGACCAAGACCTATGCCTGTGCTTGCCCCTTCTATAATTCCTGGAATATCGGCTATCACAAAACTAGATCCATCTTTTGATTTAACAACTCCTAAATTTGGCTCTAAAGTTGTAAATTGGTAATTGGCAATTTTGGGTCTGGCATCGGTTACGGTACTTAGGAAGGTTGATTTTCCGACATTGGGAAATCCTAAAAGTCCTACATCTGCTAGCATTTTTAATTCTAAAATTACTTCTTTTTCTTGTCCAGGTTCTCCATCTTCTGAAAATCTTGGCACTTGTCTGGTAGGTGTTGCAAAATGCCTATTTCCTCTTCCGCCTCTTCCACCTTTTAAAATACATTCTACTTGGTCAGGCTTGGATAAATCGGCTATAATTTTTCCAGTTTCTACATCTTTTATCACCGTTCCAATTGGCACGCCAATGTAGATATCTTCTCCTGATTTTCCTGTACATTTAGCTCCACTTCCATTTTCTCCGTTTGTAGCTTTGTATTTTTTGTTGTAGCGAAAGTCAATTAAGGTGTTTTTATTTTTATCGACTTTAAAATAGACGTCTCCACCTTTTCCGCCATCTCCTCCATCCGGACCACCTGCTGCTACGTATTTTTCTCTTCGAAATGATACCGCTCCATTTCCACCATTTCCGGATTTGATGATGATTTTTGTGTAATCTGTAAACATATTATTCTCCTTTTTTTGGTTATTTTGCTCTGTTTTCAATTAATCTATTCTAGTATAACTAATTTTACATAAAATGTCAAATTGACAAAATAGTTTTTTTTAGCATATAATTACTAATATAAAATTCTCTTATTTAGAAAGGAGTACTTTTATGAGTAAAACCTATCAATTAGCCATTGTTGGTGC
Source organism: uncultured Clostridia bacterium (assembly GCA_944390625.1). Taxonomy (GTDB): domain Bacteria; phylum Bacillota; class Clostridia; order TANB77; family CAG-508; genus CAG-269. The sequence goes on along the minus strand of CALXRH010000126.1, from coordinate 6,612 downwards.
AACCGGTTTAGTGGGAAGAACCGCTTTAAAAGTTTTAGAAGAAAAAAATTTACCTAATTTTGAATATAAGTTATTTTGTTCTAAAAAATCAGCAGGAACTACGATAAGATTTTTAGGAAAAGATTACATAGCAGAAGAATTAACTGAAAAATCCTTTGACAAAGGATTTGATTTTGCCATATTTTCAGCAGGAGGTGATACCTCCAAAAAATTTGCTCCTATTGCAGCATCCAAGGGGTGTATCGTAATTGATAATAGTAGTGCTTTTCGTATGGACGAAGATGTTCCCCTTGTTGTACCTGAAGTAAATCCAGAAGCAATAAAACAAAATCACGGCATTATTGCTAACCCAAATTGTTCTACCATTCAAGCAGTTGTTGCTTTAAAACCTTTAGATGATAAATATTCCATCAAACGAATTGTTTATTCTACCTACCAAGCTGTTTCTGGTGCCGGAAAAAAGGGGCTAGAGGATTTGTTAAATAAAGCGCAAGAAAAGGATTTAAAAAAATTTCCTCATCCGATTTATAATAATTGTTTGCCACATATTGATGTTTTTATGGAAGATGGCTATACCAAAGAAGAGCATAAAATGATAAATGAAACAAGAAAAATATTAGGAAAACCGGACTTAAAAATTACAGCAACTACCGTTCGCGTTCCGGTGGAAAATTGTCATGGAGAATCCATTAATATTGAATTTGAAAAAGATTTTGATTTAGAAGAAGTAAGAAATCTTTTAAAAAATGCAAAAGGTGTTAAACTTTTAGATGACCCCAAAAATAATGTTTATCCATTAGCTACCATGGCTAATGGGTCAGATGATGTTTATGTTGGAAGAGTTCGACGAGATTTTAGTCAAGAAAATAGTTTGAATTTATGGTGTGTCGCAGATAATGTACGTAAGGGTGCTGCTTCTAATGCCATTCAAATTATGGAAGAAATTTTGCGCTCTTAAATCTAAAACCGTTCTTTAAAAAGAGAACGGTTTCATTTTTTTGATTTGTAATATAAATGTAATAAAAAAGTAATATAGATGTTACCATTCCGCTTTCATTTTGCAGTATAATATAAGTGACAAATTTTATGCTTTTTATTTATCTAACTTTACAAAAAATAGCGAAAGGAATGGATTTTTGTATGAACATCGAAAAAAGTCTACAAAAAGATGGCATTATTGTTACCGAAAAAGTAGATACCGATACAATTTTAACGATTACCAAAAGTATATCCCAAAAAATAGCTTCTACTTTTTCTAAGTTTCATTTAGATGCAGAGGAAATCTTTGCTAAATTATTTAGCTTAAATATGTATAAGGCCAATATGCCAGAAGGAATGGCAGAAGCTAATTATTGTTTTGAAAATTCATCGATTTATTTTAATTCTCACATAGCAGATGAAGATTTAGAAGAATTTGCCATCCATGAATGTTTACATTTTTTACAAGAAGTACGAGATGAAAACAATAAAATTACTAAAATGGGGCTTTCTGATTATACCAAATTTAAAACAGTTGGAACAGGTCTAAATGAAGCTGCTGTACAATATATTGCTTCTAAAATTATTGGCATAACACCTGATTTTGAAAAATACTATGATATTAATGTTTATACACCAAGTCCATCTTATTATCCGATGGAATGTGCCTTGCTGAATGAATTAATCTTTTTTGTAGGAGAGGATATTTTATTTAAAAGCACCTATTTTTCAACTGATGATTTTAAAAATGAAATCATTTATCGTACTTCTAAAAAGACTTTTGATAAAATTTTGTGTGCTTTTGATGATATTTTAAAATATGAAGAACACTTAATTGTTTTGAATCATAAGATTTTAAATACTGATAAATCTGATAAATTACAAAATGAAAGCTTGAAATACAGAGATAAAATAAAGGATACTTTTATAAAAACGCAAAATTTGATTACAAAAGAGTTTTTTGAAACCGATTTTAAAAATATTTCCAACCTAGAAGAACTAGAAAGTTTTAGAAGGCGTTTTGCAAAATTTGAACCAATAATTGGAACTATGGATGGCTATACTTTTTTTGATGATTTTTATAGGGAGATGATGAATAAACTAGAACATAAATCCAATGTTTTGGAAAATGGCGGGGTTGAGACCGCTATTGGGGTTAAGTCTTTTTCTTTTTGGGATTTGTTACGAACCATTGGGACCGGATCTTTTTGGCGCCACCATAGAATTGAAAAAAATAAATAGTTGCAAAACTTACCATAGGACCGGGTCTTTTGGTTTTGGCTCCAAAAAGACCCGGTCCTATCTATATATCTGACCAACTGATTATTTGCTATAAAAAATACCCTATCGAGTTATCCCTAATTGCTCCAAAACATACTCCTCTTTTGGTCGCATAACCTCTTTATCCTCTTGTTTTATATGGTCATATCCCATAAGATGGTAAAAACTATGTACTACCATGTAACTTAGTTCTCTTTCAAAACTATGTCCATATTCTATGGCTTGCTCTTGTACTTGTTTTAAAGATATAATCATATCGCCTAAAATATCATCATATTCCCAAATTCCTTTTTGTAGCATCTGTTGTATTTCTTCTTTTTCAAACATTGGGAAGGAAAGTACATCCGTTTCTTTGTCTATATCACGATATTGTTTATTTAGTTTTCGAATATTTTCTGGATTGGTAATTGTAATACTTACCAAAAGTTTTTCCTTGGGTAAGTTTTCTATTTCGAAACATTTATCTAGTACTTTTAAAATTGTTTCTTCATATTCTTGTTTTTCTATTTCGCTTGGCTTAATATCTAAATACTCTATTTTATGCAACTTAGGCTCCTACCTCCACTTTTTTTGGCTTTTTATAGTTTCCTTTCGATACATAACTTTGTATCTCTCTTAATACGCCATAATCCACTAGTTTTCTTTTATAGTATTTGACTAATTTAGAATAGTCAAATTTTTCTTGTTCCATTTTTTTCATGTCATCACGAATAAATAATACTTCTTTTTGTTTGACATATTCTATAAAATTAATATCTTTTAACTTGGTTATTTCTTGGTATTGATTCCAGAATTTCTTGAAAGCATCTCTTTGTTCACTATTTTCCCAATATACTTTTGTGGATAATAGTTTTATATTATAGTCTTCGATTAGGTTCATTAACATATTGTAAGCTTTTTCTCTTTTGGTTGCAATTTTTGTATCTTGCACTAAACATCTAGCATCTTTCAAAAGTTTCATATAACACTGCTCAGCTACTGTTAGTGGTAGACTATGGGTAAATAATTTTCTGCTAATTCCTAATAATAACATATTTTTTTCAATATAGTCTCTTTGGTCTAATTTTCCCACTTCAAATGCTTCGTAATTTTCATAGTCTTTTCTTATGTCTTCATATTTTTTGTTTTCGCTATTCTCATCATTTTTTAATTTTAAAGATAAAATGTTTTCGATATATTCTTTTAGGGTATTGAATATTTTTAAATAAATCCATTCTTTAGTTGTATCATAGGTTTGACTGGTATCGGCTAGTTTAATCGAATAATTTTTTAGAATTCCTTTATATAACCAATCCATTTTTTGAATATAGAATTTATTGTATTTTTCGATTACTTTTTCTTTGCCAGAGTTTTGGACATTTTCGTTATCTAACTCTATTAAAAATTTTTGTTTTCTAAATTTGTACTCTACATATTCGTTTTCTTTTAATGAAATAACTCCATAATATTTAGATAGTGCATTTTTTTCAAACTCACTTGCTGTGTTGTTTTTTACTTTTTTATATACAGAGTCCATTACATATTTATCAAGTGCCTCTAAATAGGCCTCGTAGGTCTCGTCATATTTTTTTTCATAGGTTTCTTTATCCTCTTCTTCTACATTATAATGTTCAAACGCCTTTATCATGGAATTTCTTTTTACAGAAATTAACATACCATTAATACTTACTTTTGTTGGAGTTAAAATTTTTGATAAAGTATTGGTAATTTTATTGATAAATGACTTATTGGCTCCTGTAATTTTTAAACTTGTTTCTTCCATGTGCATCTTCCTTTCTTAATGTTTTTTCTGTTGTTGTATATTCCATTATTTTCCATTTGACTTCCGTCTTTTTTATTCTATACCAAATGAAAAAAAATAGCAATAAAAATTACTATTTTTTTTATTATTTTTTCATAAGTTGTTTACTCTATTTTTTGATTTTCTCCTATCTTTTCTATCACTTCGTAGGTAACCGTTACAACAACTGAATTTTCGCCTTCTACTGTCTTTACATTTTTTCCAACTATATTTTCTTTTTCCTGTATTTGCTCTTCTATTTGTTGGCTTAATTCTTCTATTCCTACTTTGGTGGCTTCTTCTAAAGTATAGGTTTTATTTTCTTGGTTCATTTCTTTATTGGTAATTTTTGTAATGGAAATTGGTAAATAAAAATCTTTAAAAATCTTTAAATTTTTTTCTTCTGCTGTAGTTTCATAAAATTCAAAATTAGATAATTTTTTATATAACTTTATTGCATAATCATTAAAATTAATTTGATATTTATTTTCTGTTTCTCCTGTTTCTGTATAAATACTTTCTTTCAATTTAACTTCTTTTGTTTTTTCATACCATACTTTTGCTTCTACTTCTCCTAAACTATGCACATATCTTGTGTCTGTATATTTTCCTTCCATATAGCCTGCAATTAAAATATCTCCTTGTTGTACGGTATCTCCCACTTGTACTAAAGCTGTGCCATTTTGAGCGGTTATTTTGGTTATAATACCCGACTTAGAAGCTATAATATTACAATAATCAGAATTATCTAGGATAGCTGGCGATTCATCAGCTTTTACAATACTTACAATCACATTGGTCCCTTCTATGTCAATTCCCATCCAAGCAATGTCATCTCTTTTTAATCTTAATTCATTTATGATTTGTTCTGTCTGGATATTACTTTTTAAAATCCCCTTAGTTATGCCTGCTTCTTCTATATCTTGTTCTATGTTTTCTAGGGTTAAATTATCTTCTACTCTAATTTCTACATTCCATACATATTTAGAGCTTACACATATAGCACATATCACAATTACTAAAAATAAAGCAAATATTTTTCTTTTTTTATAGCGATTTAACAAAAAGGGAATTCCTTTTTTCTTTAAAATTTTTACTTTGCAATTTGTTTTTCTTGCGATTTGAGATAAGTTTTTAAAATCTTGTATTCCAATATTTAAATATAATTTAACTCCTTTTTCTCTTTTCAGATTCCAAATTAATATGTTTTGATTAGTACAAATATTGATAAATCTTTCTACATAATATCCTTCTATTTCAATTCTTACATAACCAAAAAGCAACCTAAGCAATAGTTTTATGCACATATAGCCTCCTAAAAATTTTAGTCATCCACCATTCTTTCGATATCTAAAGATTCTATTTTTCCAGTGATTTTTATATTGTCTTCTGTCATTTTTTCTAGTTTTAGATTGATACCATGTATATTTACAATTCCAATAAAGGTATTGATTCTTATGTAATAGTCTTCATATTCTAAAATTCCTTTGTAATTTTCGATGATGAGTTCTTCAAATCCGGTTAGAATAAAATTAGGAATATTGCTGTATACTTCTTTGGGAATTTCTAAAAGGTCGTTAATTCTATTTTTCTTTTTCATAGTTTTTTATGTTCGTCTTATAAGACTTACATAAGTTTCCTCCCTTCTTGTTTTTAGTTTTTGGATTTTATTTAAATTCATCTAAACTTTTAAATTCATATCCTTCGCCTCTTACCTGATCGATTAATTGACTCATCATTTCTGAATTGGTTTTGGAGGTAGCATGTAACAACATGATTTCTCCATTATGCAGATTAGAGATAATTTTGTTTATAGCATCCGTTTTTTCTGGTTGGCTATTCTCATCCCAATCAACATAGGCAAAACTCCACATTACGGTTTTGAATCCAAGAGTTTCTGTAATACTTAGCGTTCTTTCGCTAAATTCTCCTTTGGGTGGTCTCATGTATTTCATTTCATAGCCAAATTTTTCGTATAGGGTTTGGTTTAATGTCATAAGTTCTGTTTTGATTTCTTCGTCAGATAAGTCTGGCATACTTTTGTGGTTTACAGTATGATTTCCTAATTTCTTAATGTCTAATTTTTAGCGATTGATTAACCGCTTCTTAATATTTTTATTTTATCCTAACGTTAGGATAATTTTGAAATTTAAATTTAATTTTTACATTTTTTTCTTTATCAAATTCAATTTTTTCAATTAACTTTTCTAATATCATTTTATTTGGCTTTTCCATTTTTAAGAACTCATTTACAATTTGTTTTATTTCTTTAAAATTAATTTTTGGAGATTTTTGATTTGTTTCTTCCAGCTCTTTCTCTATCTCTTTTATTTCTTTTAAAATTTTATTTCGTTCTTTTAGTTTTTTTTCATAAATCGCTTTAAAATCTTCTATTTGTATAATTTTATTTATTTTATCTTGATATATTTCTTCAATTGTATTTTCGATATTTTTTAATGTTTGGTTTAATTCTTGTAGTTTTGTTTGCAACAAATTACTTTTACTATTAGCCTCTTTTTCTGCTTGCTCATATATTTGCATTATTTCTTTTTCTGAAAAATTTATTTTTTCTA
>CALXRH010000125.1 GCA_944390625.1 uncultured Clostridia bacterium | reverse complement strand
ATTATGTGAGCAATTAGGTATGGCAATAGAAGCAGAAAGTGTAGAAAAAGAATATACCAAAATCAATATATTTTTGGGGATGGAGGAAAAAAATATATTTTCTTGATTCTATCTTACAAAACTGTAAGATAAATTTAAACTACTTCTATATGAAAACAGGAAAAAACAAACTATAATAACAATAACAAGGCAAATTCCCAATAACATTTGTTAGCATCAAGGCTTAGGGTTTGGATACTAACAAAATACTATTTGGAATTGCTCTACCAAAAAGATAGGAGTGATTTAGTTGAAAAAAATATTAAAGGTGGAGAACATACAAAAATATTATGGTAATAAAGACAATATCACAAAAGCCATAGATGGTATTAGTTTTCATGTAGAAGAAGGAGAATTTTTAGGAATTATGGGGGCAAGTAGAAGTGGAAAAACAACACTATTAAACTGTATTTCCACAATTGACACAGTAAGTTCAGGTCATATTTATTTAGAGGATCAAGATATAACAGAAATCAAAGAGGAAAACATTGCAAAATTTAGAAGAAAAAATTTAGGATTTATTTTTCAAGATTTTAATTTATTAGATACTTTAACCATAGAGGAAAATATTGCATTAATTTTAACGATTAATAGAATTTCAGAAAAAGAAATCAATCAAAAAATACTAGAAATAGCAAAAAAACTTGGTATTGAAGATATTTTAAATAAATATCCTTATCAAGTATCAGGAGGACAAAAACAAAGATGTGCTAGCGCAAGAGCAATCGTAAATAACCCAAAATTAATCTTAGCAGATGAACCAACAGGAAGTTTAGATAGTAAGGCAGCTAGACAGCTCTTAGAAATCATGGAAGAGATGAACCAGAAAATGAAAGCAACCATTTTAATGGTAACACATGACGCCTATTCTGCTAGTTTTTGTGGTAAAATTTTATTTTTAAAGGATGGTAAAATTTTTAATAAAATAGAAAAAGGAGAAAAACAAAGAAGAGATTTTTATCATGAAATACTAGATGTATTAGCACTTCTAGGAGGTGACGCAAGAGATGTTAGGTAAATTATCTTTTCGAAATGCCAAAAGACAAGCAAAAGACTATATCATTTATTTTATAACAGTGATTATATCGGTTGCTTTAATGTTTAGTTTTAATTCGATTGCTGTATCAGATGATATTAGTGAACTTGCTTCTTGGATGAAATACTTTTCAAAATCGATTATGGCAATTAGTGTCATTATTGTTCTTGTTATGGCATGGCTTATTAATTATACCATGAGATTTATGCTAGAAAAAAGAAGCAAAGAATTTGGGACTTATGAAATATTAGGAATTGAAAAAAAATCTATCAGTAATATGTTTACACTCGAAAATCTGATCATAGGAACCATAGCATTTGTGATAGGTATTGGAATTGGTACCTTTTTATACCAAATATTTACTTCTATTATTATGAACTTATTTAATCAACCTTACCAAATAGAAATTGCATTTCGTTTTAAAGCGGTAGGAATGACAGCCATTTACTTTTTTGGAATATTCTTGTTGGTATTATTAAATTGTAGAAGAAAGATCAAAAAGACCAAAGTATATGATTTACTATATGCTGATAAAAAAAATGAAAATAATCGTATTAAAAGTGCCAAAGGAAATATCCTTGTTTTTATGGTATCAATTGTATTATTGGTAGCAGCATTATGGCTAAATCATAAAGAATTTTCAAATGCAGACCATATGAGTGGTTTAAATATCTTATTTGCCATTATGATGCTAATTATAGGTATTTATTTATTTTACATTAGTTTATCTAGTTTTATTGTAAAAAGATATTTAGACAATAAAGCAAGAAAATATAAAAAAGACAATCTATTTTTATACAGAAATTTAACATCTAAAATAAATACGATGAGTTTGAGTATGGGAACCATAGCAGTTATGTTTACCATTATTTTAATTGGTGGAAATGTAGCTTTGCTTATGAATAACTTGTTAAATAACGAAATCGAAATGGGTTATCCATTTGAAATAATGATTAGTTCAGCAGATGGTGATTTTTCCAAATACAAAGAATACATAGAAAAAAACACAAAAGTAACCGATTTATATGAATATCGATTATATTGTATAAAATCCATCGGGATTGCAAAAGCGTTGGAAGGAACAGCGTTTGATTCAGGAAGTATGGATGGCATCGAATATGTCATGAGCTTGAGCGATTATAATCGATTAAGAGAAATTTTAGGGTGGGAAAAAGAAAATTTACAAGATGACGAAATTCTCATTAATTGTATGAAAACTGCCACAGAAACTTTCGAAAAATATATAAAAAATAATAATACTATTGCAATATTAGGAAAAAATGTTAAAATAAAAGAGGTAAAAGATGAAAACTTAGGTCAAGTTGGATTTAATGGTTACATTTATACTATCATTGTTCCCGATAGTTTGCTTCCACAGGTTAAAGAAGAAGACGAAAGTTTAAGGAGTGGAGACGATAGTGAAGAAGGTTTTTATTATTTCGGCTCTGGCTATAAATTAGTTGCCCAAACAGAAGAAACAACAGATGAAGCATTTTACCAAGGCTTAAGTGATTTTATTTTAAAAGAAGAAAAACAAGTCTCAGAAGAAATAGATGGAGAAATTCAAGAATACACGGTACAAATATACTTAGCTAATGTGCAAACCAAAGGACAAAGAACAGCAGAAGCAAAATCTTTTTATGCTATTATATCCTTTTTAGCTTTTTATATTGCCTTAATTTTTATTATGGCAACAGCAACACTTCTTGCTATACAACAATTAAGTGATTCAGAAAAATATAAATATCGATATGAATTATTAAAAAAATTAGGAATAGATGAACTACAAATGAACAGAACCATATTAAAACAGCTATTCTTCTATTTCGCCATTCCGATGATTGTGCCAATACTAGTTAGTATCCCTGCTATTATCAGTATAAGTCAAATATTTACAGTAGCAGTAACCATACAAGAAATTTGGAGAAATATGGCAATTATTTTAGGAATGCTAGTTTTCGTATATGGGATTTATTTTATAGCAACCAATATACAATTTGATAGAAATATAAATGGGGGTAAATAGTACTTATGAAAGAAATATATATTGTTTTAACACACACAGGAACACTTTTATCAAGAATTATAAAAGATTTTACAAAAGATGAATTTTCTCATGTTTCCATTGCATTAGATAGGGAATTAAAACAAATGTATAGTTTCGGCAGATTACATCCCTATAATCCTTTTTGGGGAGGATTTGTACATGAATACATTGATAAAGGAACTTTTAAAAGATTTAAAAAAACAAAAGCAAAAGTTTATTATTTGCGAGTAACAGAAGAACAATATCAAAAGATTAAAGAAAACATTGAAAAAATAAGCAGTGAAAAGGAAAAATATAAATTCAACTTATTTGGATTATTTGCAGCAGGATTTCATAAAAAAATAGGAAAAGAGTATTCTTTTTATTGTGCGGAATTTGTTAAATATATCATCGAAAAAGCCAATATCCATCTTAACTTACCAGAAGTAGTCAAACCAGAAGATTTTAAACAAATAGAAGAACTTCACGAAGTCTATGCAGGATTGCTAAGAAAATATAAATCACCAAAAATAAATATAGCAGATGTTTTAAGAAATAATCTATTATTATACCAATCAAAAAAAGAAGGGATTATATGAGTAGAAAAAATAAGGTAAAATTATTTAAAATCATCTTAGCCATAATCGGATTATTATTTATTGTAGGAATTATTTTGTATTTATTTCCTGTCATGAAGAATTTATCCACAAGAGAAGGGCAGATTGCTTTTAAGCAGAAGGTAGAAAATTCAGGAATTTATGGATTATTGCTATTGTTTGGTTTGCAAGTTGCACAAATATTTTTAATCATCGTACCAGGAGAGCCAGTAGAGATATTAGCAGGAATGTGTTATGGCGGATTTTGGGGAACCGTATTTATTATGTTATCAGCTTTTATGATATCAACAGCTATATTTCTATTGGTTCGAAAATTTGGCAGAAAGTTTGTGTATGACTTTTGTGATAAAAATAAAGTTGCCAAAATAGAAAATAGCAAATTATTTCAAAATCCAAAGAAAATTGAACTAATTATGCTAATTTTGTTCTTAATCCCAGGAACACCAAAAGATTTATTAGTATATGTAGCAGGTTTATTGCCAATTAGAGCGGCTCGATTTATTTTTATTTCGACTTTTGCAAGATTTCCATCGGTTGTTACCTCGACTTTGGCAGGAGAAAAACTTGCTGTTGGAGATTGGAAAATGGGCATTGTACTTTATGGTGCCATTGTATTTATCATTGTAATTTTGGTATATATTTTTAACAAATTAGATAAAGAAAAACTTACTGAAGAGGCAATGAATAGTCTTAAATAAAAATAGGAGGCTTATATTATGCAAAAAATTTTGATAGTGGAAGATGATAAAAAATTAAGAAAAGAGCTAGAAACCTATTTAAATAAAAATGGATTTACCGCAAAAGCTTTAGAAAAATTTGATAATACCATACAAGATATCTTAAAAGAAAAGGCTGATTTAGTACTATTAGATATCAATTTACCTTATACAGATGGAGAATTTGTCTGCAGAGAAGTCAGAAAAGTATCGAATGTACCAATTATCATGATAACCAGTCGCGACAATGAAATTGATGAATTAATGAGCTTAAATTATGGGGCAGACCAATATGTAACCAAACCATATAATATTCAAATATTACTTGCCAAAATAACCGGTTTGCTAAAAAGAAATCAAAATGCAGGCAATCTTTTAGAAAAAATAGATTGTAATGGATTTGTGTTAAATACAGCAGAAAGAGTAATTGAAAAAGAGGAACAAAAAATTGATTTAACCAAAAATGAATATAGTATTTTATATTTTTTAAGTACCCATAAAAATAAGCTTGTTACAAGAGACGAACTGATGGATTACTTATGGGAAAGTGAAGAATTTATTGATGATAATACGTTAAGTGTTAATATCAGAAGATTAAGAACCAAGCTAGAAGAACTAGGTTTAACCGATAAAATAGAAACAAAAAGAGGACAAGGATATATATTAAAATGAAATTTGGAGAATTTATAAAAGATAAAACATTATTGATTATAACCATTTTATTAGCTATTCTAAGTATAGAAATATTGTTACTTGCTTATCACATCCATATCATGATTCGAGTTTATATTGCTATGATAGTAATCCTTGTATTAGGAATTTCTATTTTAGTAGAATATAAAAGGAAAAAAGAATTTTATGATAGGCTAAAAAATAATTTAGATGAATTAAATGAAAAATATTTAATTTCGGAAATTATAAAAACACCTAGTTTTACAGAGGGGAAAATTTTAAAAGAAGTGGTACAAGAAGTGGGAAAATCCATGCTAGAAAATGTGAATTTCTACAAAAATATAGGAGAAGACTATAAAGAATATATTGAACTATGGATTCATGAGGTAAAAACCCCTATTGCTGCCAGTAAAATGATTATTGAAAACAATAAAACCCCTGTTACCAAAAGCATAGAAGAAGAATTGGACAAAGTAGAAAATTATACAGAACAGGCATTATTCTATGCTAGAAGTAATGTGGCAGAAAAGGATTATATTATAACCAAAACGAATTTGAAAGACATAGTAAATGGAGCGATTTTAAAAAATAAAACAGCTTTACTTAGTAAAAAAATCACATTAGAATTAAGCAATTTAGAACAAGAAGTCTATACAGATAGCAAATGGGCTACCTTTATTATAAATCAAATTATACAAAATTCTGTGAAATATGCAAAAGATGCCGAACCCAAAATAGAAATGGAAGCTATATCAAAAGAAGAGAAAATTATTTTATACATAAGAGACAATGGAATTGGTATTAAAAAGGGAGAAATTACGAGAGTTTTTGAAAAAGGATTTACTGGTGAAAATGGTAGAAGAATTGGTCAAAAGTCTACAGGCATTGGTTTATATTTATGTAAAAAACTTTGCGATAAATTAGGGTTAGGAATTGAGTTGAATTCGGAAAAAGATAAAGGAACTGAAGTGAGGATTATCTTTCCAAAAAATAGTTATACCCATTTTTAGGGAGCCATAGGGACCACGTCCTTATGGCTCTCTTACAAAAATGTAAGAAAAATGTAAGATTAATCCATGGCAACCAAAAACAATAAGATTTATAATAAAGACAGAAAAAAGAAAGGAGATTTTATCATGAACCATGTATTAGAAGTGAAAAACATCGAGAAATACTATGGAAATAAATCCAATTTAACAAAAGCAATTGCAGGAATTAGTTTTAATGTAGAGGAGAAAGAATTTGTAGGTATCATGGGAGCATCTGGTTCCGGAAAAACCACACTTTTAAATTGCATTTCTACCATAGACAGAGTAACAGCTGGGCAAATTATTATTAATGGGCAAGATATTACCAAATTAAAAGGAAACCAATTAAATAAATTCAGAAGAGAAGAATTAGGCTTTATCTTTCAAGATTTCAATTTGCTAGATACTTTAACAGCCTATGAAAATATAGCTCTTGCCTTAACCATTCAAAAAGTAAATCCTCATGAAATTGATAAAAAAGTAAGGGAAGTCGCTCAAAAACTAGAAATTGAAGATATTTTAAATAAATATCCTTACCAAATATCAGGAGGACAAAAACAAAGGGTAGCCTCTAGTAGAGCCATTATTAGTAATCCTAAACTAGTACTGGCAGATGAACCAACAGGAGCTTTAGATTCCAAATCGGCAAGACAGTTATTAGAAACCTTTGAACACTTAAACCAAAGACTAGGAGCTACTATTTTAATGGTTACTCATGATGCTTTTACAGCAAGTTATGCAGACAGAATTATATTTATTAAAGATGGAAAGATTTTTAATGAACTAGTAAAAGGAAATGATACTAGAAAACAATTTTTTGAAAAAATAATAGAGGTACAAACACTTCTTGGAGGTGATTTGAACGATGTTATTTAAATTATCTGTCAAAAATATGAAAAAAAGTTTCAAAGATTATGCCATTTATTTTTTAACTTTGGTGCTAGGGGTTGCTATATTTTATATGTTCAACTCTTTAGATAGCCAACAAGCTATGCTAGATGTATCTCAATCTACCAGAGAAATGATACAATTAATGATAGAGATGTTAGGTGTTGTATCTGTATTTATTGCCATCATATTAGGATTTTTAATTGTATATGCCAATAGCTTTTTGATTAATCGAAGAAAAAGAGAATTTGGAATATATATGACATTAGGAATGGGAAAATGGCAAATATCTAAAATTATTTTGCTAGAAACCATTTTAGTAGGAATTTTATCCTTGGCAGTTGGTATTTTTGTAGGCGTATTTGGCTCACAATTTATGTCTATCTTAGTAGCCAAGCTTTTTGAGGCAGATATGACAGAATTTACTTTTGTATTTTCCAAAGATGCGTGTATCAAAACTTGTATTTATTTTACTATCATGTATGTGGCAGTTATGCTATTTAATACATTTACCATTTCTAGGTACAAACTAATCAATTTATTAACCGCCATAAAAAAGAATGAAAAAGTAAAAATAAAAAATCCAGTGATTTCTATTATTATATTTATCCTATCTGCTACATTGCTTCGGATATGCGTACTGGAAAGTAACAGGTGGCATTAATACTTTAAATACAGAGAATAAAATGTTAAGACCAATTTTAATGGGAATTGTGGGAACAATTGGTATTTTCTGGTCTTTATCTGGATTTATATTAAAAGTGATACAATCAAGCAAAAATATATACCTAAATGGAACCAACTTATTTGTATTAAGACAACTTAATAATAAGATCAATACCACTGTAATTAGTATGAGCATTATTTGTTTAATGCTATTTATGACAATTAGTATTTTATCTAGTTGCTTATCCTTACAAAGCGTTATGTCAAAAGAACTAGAAGAAATGACTCCTGTTGATGTCAATCTATATAAAACAGCCAATTTACCAGAAAGTTATGAAAATCACTATACTGGTCAAACTGTTTATTATACAGAAGAACAAAGAGAAGATTCCCAAAAACCAGTAAGTTACACATTAGAGACTAATGGATATGATATGAACCAATTAAAAGATATAACAGAAATACCAATTTATGCAATACCGGAGTGGACCTGGCAAGTAACGTTTGGCGATTATTTTGAAACAGCGAAACAACAATATTCTATGCTTGCTTATAACACAGTGGAATCGATTATAAAAGTATCAGATTATAATAAAATAGCTTCTCTTTATGGATTAGAAACCTATGAGATTAATCAAAAAGATGAATATATTATACTTTGTGATTTTGACTCCATGAAAGACATTCGAGATGATGCCTTAAAAGCAAATGCAACCATTGAAATAAATGAAACTACTCTTCATCCAAAATATAATGAATGTAAAAGTGGCTATATTTATATGTCTACAAGTCATTCCAACACGGGAATTATCTTAGTTTCAGATGATTTTGAATTAAAAGAAGAATGGAAAGAACAATACTTTTTAGCTGCTAATTTCAATGCAGAAACAGAAGAAGAAAAAGAAGAAATCAATAAAACTTTTACAGAGGATAATAGCAAGTTATATGAAAACCTAACAGAAAAAGGAATCCAATTAGATGGTATGACAAAAATTGTTGTTATCGAATCAAGCAAAGGACTAACATCGATTATTATTTTTATCGCAATCTATCTAGGAATTATATTCCTAATTGCAAGTGCAGCCATTTTAGCCTTAAAACAGTTAACAGAAAGTTCAGATAACAAGCAAAGATATATGATTTTAAGAAAAATCGGTTGTGATGAAAAGATGATTAACCAAGCTTTATTTAGACAAATTTTGATTTTCTTTTTATTACCATTGTTATTGGCTATTATTCATTCCATATTTGGTATACAATTTGTATTATCTGCTATGGTAGTAGTAGCCAAAACAGAAGAATTATTACCATCAATCATTGTTACAGCCATTATAATTGGTGTAGTTTATGGATTATATTTTTTAGCTACTTATTTAGGAAGTAAAAACATTATAAAAGAGGAAGAATAAAGAAATGAGGTGGTAAAGTTGAAAATTTTTATCAGAGTTATATTTATTTTCACACTAATAGTACTTAGCATATTATTACTATTTGTAGGCAATGGATATAATATGTATCAAGAGGCAATAAATCAAATGCCTCTTGAGGAAAAAGTAGCAGAAATAAAAGCAAAAGAAAATTATACAGAATTTTCAGAGTTACCACAAATGTATATCAATGCAGTAATAAGTGTAGAAGATAAAAGATTTTTTAAACATCCTGGCATTGATTTAATTGCAATTGGTAGAGCTGCTATCCATGATATAAAAGCTATGGATTATGTAGAAGGTGGAAGCACCATAACACAGCAGTTAGCCAAAAATATGTATTTTACCCAAGAGAAAAAAATGGAAAGAAAAATTGCTGAGGTATTTATGGCTTGGCAAATAGAAAATAATTATTCCAAAGAAGAAATATTTGAATTTTATGTCAATACCATTTATTTTGGAGATGGTTATTATACCGTAAAAGATGCTGCTAAACGGATATTTTGGTAAAGAACTTTCTGAAATGACAGATGGAGAATGTATTTTATTAGCAGGAATTCCTAATGCTCCATCTGTATATGCACCAACCAAAAATCCTGATTTAGCAAAACAAAGACAAAAACAGGTAATCGATAAAATGATTGAAAACGGGTATTTGACACAAGAGGAAGCAGAGCAGATATTAGAATAAAAGTGAAAGGAAGAGTAGCTATTGTTACACCTCATCTTAGGGGGATGTGTAACAATAGCTACTTCTCTTTTGTTGTATCAATTAAATAACTTTCATAAGGTCTTTTTCCTGTAAGAATCTCATCGTAAAAATTTTGTTTCCAATCAATAAAATCAATACTTTCCTTTAATTCATTCATCTTTTGAATCAATAATTTTCTTTGCGCAGCTAACATTTCTTTTCTATCAGGAATAGAAGAGGAACCCTGCAAACAAAGACCAAGGTATTTTTTCATATCTTGAATACTCATTCCGCATTTTTTCAAACAAGTTAAACTACTAATCCAGTTTATATTATTATTATCAAAAATTCTATAATTATTTTTATCTCTTTTTACATTAGGAATCAAACCTTCCTTACAATAATATTTTAAAGTTTCATAAGTCATATCTAGTTTTTGACATACTTGTTTCATCGTATACATAAAAATGCCTCCTCAAAATTTTTCAAAAAAGTATTGACAGAAATCAAGAAACGATATATATAATTGTAAGATGAAAAAGCTAAATTGTCAATAAAAGGGGAGGTTTTTTTATGAAGAAAAAAGTATTAATTGCTATTCTTATTGTAATAGTGCTAGCCATTGTAGCAATTGGGGTTTCTGTATTTTTAGATTTAAAGCAAGAGGAAAAATTAAAGACAGAATTAACAGAAATAAATGAATTATCCAATTCTGAAACAACCGATAGAGCTACCATAGAAGAGAGACTAGAAAGAACTGTTACAAAAGGAAACTATGCTATCGTAGAACAAGCTTTTAAACAATATTTAAAAGACGATTTTGATAATATGTTGCAAATTGCAGAAATATTAAATGATGAAAGAATAATTACAGTATTAACGGTTGATAATTACATATATGATGGGAAAGATTTTATAGAAACGAAAAATTATCTGACAACAACAAAAGAAACATTAGAAACCTGCAAAGCAAATTATACAGAATTTTTTACAGAAGAAAAAGCGATGTCTTATATTCAAGATAAAGGATTAGATAGCTATTATACCGATTTTTATAAGCAAGAACTAGTAGGCGATATAGCAAATCAAAAAATCGATACTACTGTAGAAGATTCTATTGATGAAATAATTGAAATATTAAACATTTCAGAAGAAGTGATTAATCTACTATCTGAAAATCCAGATAGTTGGCAAATAGAAGGGGATAATATTGTTTTCAATCGTGAAGATTTATCTAATGAATATGATGCGTTAGTAAGCAAATTATTGTAATTTTTTTATAATTTTATGGTAAAATTATTTATTTATGATATAATAATTTCATAAAAAGTAAGGAGGAAGCAAGATGAGAAAAAAGATTAAAACCACAGAAGCAATTTTTCCTATGCCAGTATTAATGATTGCAAGTTACAATGAAGATGGCACAATAGATGTAATGAACGCAGCATGGGGAACGATGCTAGAAAGAGACCATGTTATTTTGAATTTAACAGAAAGCCATAAAACCGTAAAAAACATTAAGGCAAGAAAAGCTTTTACTGTCAGTATTGCAGATAGCAAACATGTAGTAGAAGCAGATTACTTTGGGGTAGTATCCGGAAATAATACACCAAATAAATTTGAAAATACCAACCTTACAGCGGAAAAATCAGAGCTAGTAGATGCCCCAATTATCCGTGAATTTCCAATTTGTATGGAATGTAAATTTATAGAATATCAGGATGGAGAATATGGCTGTGGCGTAGTTGGAAAAGTAGTTAATGTAACAGCAGATGAGAGCGTGATGAAGGGAGATAATGTAGATATTTCTTTGGTAGATGCTATTGCATTTGACCCTTATACACATGGCTATTATAAAATAGGCGAGAGAGTTGGAAATGCCTTTCAAGATGGGTTAGAATTGAAAAAATAGTTAGAAAAATGTCAGCATATTTTGTGTGTTGGCATTTTTAATTTTACTTATGAATTTTTTTTATAATTTTAGTCCAATTGGTTGACAAAAGGATAAAAATATTATAAAATGCAAACATAAGTTCTAAAGCTAATAAACGTTTAAGCAGGCAAAAATATAGGAAAAAGATGAACAGGTTGTTGCAAAATTTGCAACAACCACAAAACATGGTGCTATGGCAGGAAAAACACAAACTCATATGGTAGATTATTACAATCTTGATATGATTATTTCCATTGGATATCGTGTTAAATCAAAAGAAGGTATTATATTCAGAAAATGGGCAACCAAAATTCTAAAAGATTATATGTTAAAAGGTTATGCCGTAAATCAAAAAAGATTAGATTATTTAGAAAAAACCATAAAATTAATAGACATCGCTAATCGTATGGACGAAAGATTAGAAGGAAATGACGCAAAAGAAATCCTAAAAGTAATTGGAGAATATTCAAAAGCACTAGACTTATTAGATGACTATGACCATAGAACCCTAAAAAAATATGAGAGTAATGATATTGCGAATTACTCTCATTTATGTTAATATAAACCTAATACCAAACACAAAGGAGTTATGACATGGCTGCTAAAATATTAATTGTAGAAGATGATACTAGTATCCATTCCATCTTAGAAGAAATATTAAAACAGGAAAATTATATCGTATATAATGCTTATTCCGGAACAGAAGCACTAATGCTATTAGAAAAAGTACAAGTAGATTTAATTTTACTGGATTTAATGTTATCTGGCATCAAGGGAGAAGAAATTATAAAAAAAATAAAACATATTCCCATTATTGTACTAAGTGCTAAAATTTCCCCAAGTGATAAAGTAGAATGTTTAATAAACGGAGCAAATGATTATATAACAAAACCATTTAACAAAGAAGAACTACTAGCAAGAATAAAAGTACAATTAAGAATAAATCAAGGAAAAACTGAGGTTAAAGAATTAAAATATAAAGATCTATTTTTAAAAGAAGATAACCATACTTTATTGATAAAAGAAAATCCAATCCATTTAACAAAAACAGAATATGCCATATTAAAACAATTATTATTAAATCCTAAAAAAGTGGTAACCAAAACCAAATTACTAGACCAAATCAGTTGTGACACACCAGACTGTGATGAAAATTCTTTAAAAGTTCATATTAGCAATATAAGAAAGAAAATAAAAAAAGTAACAGAAGAAGAATATATAGAATCCATATGGGGAATCGGCTTTAAAATTCATGAATAAAATCTTTACAAAATCTTAACAATTTTCTTAACCAATTTCTTAACAATTAAATGATAAAATAAATTTGAAAGGAGGAGGTTATGGAATACATATTAGAAACACATAATCTTGAAAAAAGATACAAAGAATTTAAAGCTCTTAGCCATCTAAATATGCATATCAAAAAAGGTAGCATCTATGGACTAATTGGAAAAAATGGGGCAGGAAAAACAACCTTAATTCGATTAATTTGCGGTTTGCAAAAGCCAACCACTGGTAGTTACACCATTTATGGAATTTCTAATAAAAGTCAAAAAATAATGGAGACAAGAAAAAGAATCGGCGCGATTATTGAAACACCATCTATTTATTTAGATATGACAGCCGAAGATAATTTAAAAATACAATACCAAATCATAGGACTTCCTAAAATGGATGACTTAAAAGAAATATTAGAATTAGTCGGGCTAAGTAAAACGGAAAACAAAAAAGCCAAAAATTTTTCTCTTGGCATGAAACAAAGACTAGGAATTGCAATTGCCTTAGTTGGAAATCCAGATTTACTCATTTTAGATGAACCAATTAATGGACTAGACCCAGAAGGAATTATTGAAATCAGAGAATTAATTTTAAAACTAAATCAAGAAAAAGGAATTACAGTTTTGCTATCCAGTCATTATTTAGATGAACTTTCCAAAATTGCAACTCATTATGGCTTTTTAGATCAAGGCAGTATCATAAAAGAAATAAGCAGTCAAGAATTAATGCAAAATTATAAAAAAAGAGTAGAAATTACAGTAAGCAATGTAAAAGAATGTGTAAAATACTTAGAGGAAAAGGAAATTTCTTATGAAGTCATCAATGATAAAATGATTTATATTTATGACAAAATAAATATTTCAGAACTTGCCATTCAACTATCCAATCGAAATTGTATCATTCATACATTTAACGAAACAGAAGAAACCCTAGAAAGTTATTATATCAATTTGATAGGAGGTGGCAAAGATGTATAAATTATTAAAAGCAAGTTTTTTTCGATTAAAGAAAAATAAGGTATTTTGGGGAATTGTCATTATTACTATTATTTTGGCAATTAGCTTTTTAGTAAATAGTATGAAAAATGAATTCAAATATAAAATAGATAGCATACTTTTTAATAATATCCAAATCATTGGTTTGTTTATCGCTGTATTTACTAGTTTATTTATCGGAACAGAATATGCCTATGGAACCATTCGAAATAAAATCATAGCAGGACATACTAGACGTAGTATTTACCTAACCAATTGGTTGGTTAGTGTTGTAGCTGGTATTTTAATAGAATTTATCTATCTGGCAGTGGTTGCAATAATTGGAATACCACTTATAGGGGGAATTGAAATAGCAGTTTCTGATTTGACACCCATTTTGTTAGAGATTATAATGGTTATAATTGTTTTTTGCTCTATTTTTACGGCCATTACTTTAATCTGTTCAGATATAACTCTTTCGACTACCATTTGTATGCTTTTGTTTATTATGATGTTTATTGTAGCAGGCAGTTTGTCTACTGTAATTACGTCAAAAGAAACAATTGATACAACCTATCACGATGAAAATGGGACATTGTATATTCTAGAAAGTAAACCTAATCCGAATTATCCAAATGAAATGACTAGAATTATTTGTAACTTTTTTTATCATGTATTACCAACAGGACAAATGATGGAAATATCAGGGCAAATAAATGATTTATCTGGAAAAACGGTAGACACAAATCAAAATAGCAAAACTTCTAGTGTAACAACAGTAATGACTTATGCTTTAGGAGTGATTTTAGTAGTAAATGGAATAGGCATTTTTATTTTTAATAAAAAAGAATTAAAATAGGAGGGAAAAAATTTTGAGTATCTGGTTTTATAGTATTTTAATCATTTTATCTGTTTTTTTGGTTATTGCCATACTGAACTTACATTTTATAAAAAAATCCATACAAGAAATTCGATTTTCCTTAAAAGAAATTTTAAAATCAGATACCAATCAATTATTAACAGTATCTTCTTCCAATCCGGAAATTAAAGAGTTAGCAGATGATTTAAACAGAGAACTAAAAGATTTAAGAAAACAAAAACTTCAATACGAAAATGGAAATGAAGAACTACAAAAATCCATTACCAATCTATCTCATGATATGAGAACCCCCTTAACTGCTATTAGTGGATATCTTGATTTAATCAAAGACAAAAAAAGCAAGCAAGAAGAATATTTAGCAATCATAGAAAGAAAAACAAAGGATTTAATTACTTTAACAGAGCAATTATTTGATTATTCAAAAGCAATGGATACCACAGCCCAAATAAAAAAAGAAAAATGCTGTATCAATGAAATATTAGAAGAAACTTTAGCAAGCTATTATCCTATTTTTCAAGAAAATAAGATAGAACCACAAGTAAATATGACACAAGTAAAAATATATAAATGGATGGATAAAAATACAATGATTCGCGTATTGGAAAATATTATATCCAATGGAATTAAATATAGTGAAGGAGATTTTAAAATCACGCTTGGCCCAGATGGAAAAATTACTTTTTCCAATCGAACTACTTCATTCGATAGAGCAACAGTCAAAAAAATTTTTCATCGTTATTATACAGTGGAAAATGCCAAAAAATCGACTGGGATTGGTTTAGCAATCGCCAAACAATTGGTAGAACTAAATGGTGGGAAAATAGAAGCCAAATATGAAAATGAAAATTTGATGATAGAAATTATCATCTAAATAATTGAAAATCATTTTTATTTATGATAATATATACTTGTAAATAAGGGGAAAAATAAAAATCGATTAGGAGGAAAAAGATATGTTAGAATTAGGTCAAGATATTAAAAAATTAGGGTTTGGATTAATGAGACTACCACAAAAAGATGAAAAAATCGATATAGAGCAAACTAAATCATGGTAGACAAATTTATGGAAGCAGGATTCACTTATTTTGATACAGCTTGGGCTTATGCTGGTAGTGAAGATGCCATTCGTCAAGCACTTGTTGAAAGATATCCAAGAGAAAAGTTTCAGCTTGCAACCAAAAATGCAGCATGGATAAATTGCAAAACCAAAGAAGATGCCATTGCTCAATTTGAAACATCGCTAAAGCAAACAGGAGCAGGTTATTTTGATTTTTATTTATTACATAATTTAGGAGAATCTAGAACCAAATACTTTGATGATTTTAATATGTGGGAATTTGTTGGGGAAAAGAAAAAAGAAGGAAAAATAAAACATGTAGGTTTTTCATTTCATTCCACTCCAGAGGAATTAGAAGAAATCTTAAAAGCACATCCAGAAATGGAATTTGTACAACTTCAAATAAATTATGCCGACTGGGAAAATCCAGCCATTCAATCCAAAAAATGTTATGAAATGGCAAGAAAATACGGAAAACCAGTTATTGTTATGGAACCTGTAAAAGGTGGAACACTAGCTCAGCCACCAGAAACGGTAAAAAAGGTATTTCAAAAAGCCAATCCAGATGTATCTTATGCTTCTTGGGCAATTAAATTTGCAGCAGATTTAGATGGAGTAATTACCGTACTTTCTGGAATGAGTAGTGTTGAACAAATGGAAGATAATTTATCTTATATGAAAGATTTTAAAGGTTTAACTGAAGAAGAAAGAGAAACCATAAAAAAAGCACAAGGTGACAAGCCAGCAGCTATTCATCAAGAAAACTGGCTAGTAGGAGGACATGGCAAAAAAAGTGCAAAAGAATGCATTAAATGTGGCAAATGCGAGCAAGTATGCCCACAACATATTGCCATAAGAGAGGAATTAGTAAAAGTAGATGTAGCTTTAAATTCATAAAAATTGTAGTATAATATTTAAGATTTTAATCAATATTATATATAATTTAACATGAATTTATTGGGGAGTAAGTTAAAAATGAAAAAAGATGAAGAGAGATTACAGGTAATAGAAAATATGAAACAAGCTACCAGAAATCATACTTTTAATAAAAAAGTGGAACCATCTGACCATGTTGTAACCAAAGAAGAAAGAGAAAAAGTAATTTTAAAATATGATAATCGAAAGAAAAAATTAAGAAATAAAGCCAAAACAATTGTTGCTAGAAGTATTGTAGATTCTTTAACCGAATTTATTAACTTAAATACAGAAATAAAAGGAATCGAAAATATAACCAATATAAAAACAGGTGCTATTATTACATCCAATCATTTTAGCAAAGTAGACAATACCATTATTCGTTATTTAATGCATAAAATTGGAAAAAAGAGAAAATTTGATATTATTGTGCAAGAATGCAACATATTTATGCCAGGCTCTTTAGGGTGGCTTTTAAAAAATAATCGAACCATTCCAATTAATAAGGATCACAAATATATTGCTAGCAATTTTGAACCTACCCTTGAAAAATTATTTGATAAAAAACATTTTGTATTAATTTATCCAGAAGAAGAAATGTGGTTTAATTACAAAAAGCCAAGACCAGGAAAAATAGGAGCTTATCACTATGCTTGTAAATATAATGTTCCCATTATACCATGTTTTATTGAAATGCAAAATACAGATAAAATAGGAGATGATGGTTTTTGAGTACAAAAATATAGGTTGCATATCATGCCACCTATTTATCCAGATGAAACAAAAGATTTTAAAGTAGCAAAAGAGGACCTTAGAAAAAAAGATTATGAATTAAAAGTTGCTAAATATGAAGAAGTTTATCATAAAAAATTAGATTATAGTTTTAGGGAAGAAGAAGATATTGCTGGATGGAGAAAATAGCAAAACACACGAAAAATCTTATTTTTTCGTGTGTTTTGCTTACCCCTTGGAAATTTTCAATTCTTCCTTGTCATCTTCTACAAATTTAAAAATATCAGTAGACAAAAGTTAGAAAAATTTATAAATATAATTAAAAAGGAGGATAATTAATGAAAAACAAACGAAAAGATGGATAAAAATACGAGTTTTTGAAAAAATTCCTTCTGTTAGTTAATCGTAATGAATCAATAAAAGTACCAAATCGTGTATTGCAATATTTTTTTCAATATGATAAAATGAGTTTGAAAAAAGAGATATAATTCACAAAAAAATCATAATCCTAACATCAAAAGAGAAAATTTAGATAATACAATATAGAAAATCTAAAAAAGGAGGCGATTAAAATAGAAGACAAAAATTTAAAAAACAATAATACTGATTTAAATCCCCTGAGCCTAGTTCCGATTGATGTAAAAGAAAAAAATTTCAAAACGCTAATGTTAATATACGAAAAAGCCATGTTACAAGTAAAAGCCGAATTAGAAGGATTTCAAACAGCCCTAAAAGACTTTTACGAATATGACGTAATCAACACCATAAACTGCCGAATCAAAACACCTGAAAGTATTATTCAAAAAATGAAAAGAAAAAATTATGACTTAAACTACAAAGAACTAATCGGAAACGTAAACGATGTAGCAGGAATTCGAATAACCTGTCCTTTTAAGTCAGATGTATTAAGAATTAAAGATATTATAGAAAGAGATTCCAATATAGAAATACTAGAAGTAAAAGACTATTTTCATACCCCGAAAAAAAGTGGTTATTCTGGACTGCATATCATCGTGCAAACACCAGTAAACATAGGGGATACTACCGCACAAGTAAAAATAGAAATACAAATAAGAACCATGGCAATGGATTTTTGGTCAACAACAGAACACAAAATAAAATACAAAACCAAAAATGCTTTAAGCCAACTTGACTCAATTCGAATGATTTTATACGCCAAAATCATAAACAAACTAGATGAAAAAATAACCAAAATAAATTCAAAATATATCGATTAAAAAATACTGCATAATACAGCTTTAGAAACAATAAGAAGGGATGGAGTTTTCATGAACAAAAACTATGCACTAAATGAAGTTACCAAAGTAACCTCAATCAAAGAAATGCTTGAAATTGCTGTACAAGAAGCAGGAGATAAGATTGCTTTTGAATACAAAGATGAAACTAGCAAAGAGAACATAATAAAAGTAACCTATCAAGAGTTTGTACAAGACACAGAAGAACTAGGAACAGCAATTTCCAGTATTGGTATGATTGACAAACACATAGCCATAATCGGAGAAAACAGTTATAAATGGCTTACTGTCTATTTAACCGTTTTAAAAAGTACTGGTGTATTTGTTCCAATTGACAGGGAACTTCCTTTAAAGGACATCATCAAAGTCTTAAAACATAGTGATAGTGAAGTATTATTTTACTCAAAAAAATATGAAAATTGGATACAAGAAATAAAAAAAGAGGTTCCTCGCATAAAATTTTTTATCGGTTTAGACAAAAAAGAACATACCGAAAACATCTTATCTTATGATAGGTTCAAAGAAACCGGAAAAAATGTATTAAAACAAGGCAGTAAAATTTATACAGACTTAAAAGATGACGAAAATAATTTAAAACTTCTTGTATACACTTCAGGAACAACTGGTACTCCAAAAGGTGTTATGCTTACCGAACATAATTTAATTAGTGTGGTTTACTATGGACTCCAAGTGGCAGACATCGGCACAAAATGTTTGTCTGTTTTACCTTACCATCACACATATGAAGCTGTTGCCGGTATTTTAGTTGAATTACATAAACATTCCTGTATTTGCATCAATGATAGCTTAAAAAATGTACTAAAAAATTTACAATTATTTCAACCTGACTTTATCTACCTAGTACCAGCCTTTACAGAAGTATTTTACAAAAACATATGGAGCAATGCGGAAAAAACAGGAAAAGATAAGGTATTAAAAAAACTAATTCCAATTAGTAATGGTTTGAGAAAAGTAGGGATTGATTTAAGAGCAACACTTTTTCAATCAATTCATGAAGCTTTTGGAGGAAACTTAAAAGAAATTGTCTGTGGAGGAGCACCAATCCGTCCAGAAATCGGTAAATTCTTTAATGACATTGGAATTACCTTATTAAATGGCTATGGCATTACCGAATGTTCGCCACTTGTTAGTGTAAACCGTCTTAAATTTAATGATAGTTCTACAGTAGGTGTCGTTTTACCTTGTTGTGAAATAAAACTAGAAAACAAAACAGCTGATGGAGATGGAGAAATTTGTGTAAAAGGCGATATCGTAATGAAAGGTTATTACAAAGCACAAGAGCGAACAAATCGAATTTTGAAAGATGGCTGGTTTAACACAGAAGACTATGGAAGTATTAATAAAAAAGGTCAACTTATCATAAATGGAAGAAAGAAAAACCTAATTGTTTTAGATAATGGAAAAAATGTCTATCCAGAAGAAATTGAAAATTATCTATTAAGTATACCTTATGTACAAGAGGTAATTGTAAAAGCTAAAAAGAACGATATCGGACAAGAAACAGCACTTTGTGCAGAAGTCTTTTTAAATCAAGAAAAAGTAGAAGAAATGCATATTGAACACATTGAGAAAAAATTAAAAAATGATATTGCAGAATGTTGCAAAGACTTACCTATGTATAAGAAAATTTCCGATATTGAAATTCGAGAAAAGGAGTTTGAAAAAACGACCACCAATAAAATCAAAAGATAGAAAAAATGTGCTAAAATCCATACTTTTCATAAAAAGTCACGAAAACTATTGATAACATATATAAAATATAAAGTAAAAAGGAGCAAATTTATGAAAAAATTATTCACATCAGAAAGTGTCACAGAAGGGCATCCAGACAAACTTTGTGACTACATATCAGACAGTATCTTAGATAGTTATTTAGCATTAGATCCATTTGCCAGAGTAGCTTGCGAAACCGTAGCAGGAAAAGGAGAAATTTACATAACTGGAGAAATTACCTCAACTGCAGAGGTAAACATCGAAGAAATTGTAAGAAATACAATTCGAGAAGTAGGTTTTAATGACAGTAAAACAGACATTGATTACAAAACTTGTAAAATTAGGATTAATTTATCCAAACAATCATCTGATATTGCAATGGGAATAGACAAGTCTTTAGAAGAAAAACAAGGGGAAATCGAATCCGTTGGGGCAGGAGACCAAGGGTTAATGTTTGGCTTTGCCTGTAACGAAACAGAAGAACTTATGCCACTTCCTATTTCTTTAGCTCATAAACTTGCCAAACAATTATCCATGGTTCGAAAACAAAACATCATTGACTACATAAAACCAGATGGAAAAGTGCAAGTAACTGTCGAATACGAAGATAACATCCCTGTGAGAGTTGACACCATCGTTGTCTCTACCCAGCACAAAGAAAATGTAGATTTAGACACCCTAAAAAAAGACATAAAAGAAAAAGTTATTCATAAAATTGTACCAAGTAATTTATTAGATGAAAACACCAAATATTTTATCAATCCAACTGGAAGATTTGTAATCGGAGGGCCTTTTGGAGACAGTGGCTTAACCGGAAGAAAAATCATAGTCGATACTTATGGTGGATATAGTCGTCACGGTGGAGGTGCTTTTTCTGGAAAAGACCCTACTAAGGTAGACCGTTCTGCAAGCTACATGGCAAGACATATTGCCAAAAATATTGTAGCAAATGGTTATGCCAAAAAATGTGAAGTTCAATTAGCTTATGCCATAGGAGTCGCCAAACCAGTATCTGTTTATGTCGATACTTTTGGAACCAATACCATTCCAGAAGAAGAAATTGTACAAAAAATAAACAGTAATTTTGATTTAACCCCTACTGGAATTATTAACTATTTAGATTTAAGAAAACCAATCTATCGTTTAACAACAAATTACGGCCATTTTGGAAAAGATAATTTATCTTGGGAAAAAATCATAAAAATATAAAAAGGTGGAATGTAAAGATGATTTTTAAAACGATATCCCTAAAAAAAATGTTGATACCAATCATTCTAACCATTTTAATTATACTAGTCATAGTAGGCTTTTTATTATTTTTTAAAAATAATAAAAAGCCAATCAGCGAAAATACAAAAAATTCTGCTACACAAACTGAAATACAAGATACGACACCGCCAATCATCGTTTTAAATGATGTCTATGTTGTAAAAACTGGATATGAAAAAAATCTAGTCGATGTCATTATGAGTGCTGATGATATTGACCAAAATCCAAAAAGAGAAATCCTAGGGGAGTATGACCTAAATACTGCAGGAGAATACAATTTAACCTATAAAATCGAAGATAATGCTGGAAATATAACAACAAAAGACTTTACTTTAAAAGTAAAAGATAACTATTCTTACACGGAAGATGATATCTACTTTGAAGATGCCGTTAAACAATATAAAACCGATTCTACCAAATTAGGCATCGATGTTTCTAAATGGCAAGGAGAAATCGATTGGGAAAAGGTAGCTAAGCAAGGAGTTGAATTTGTAATTATTCGAATGGGCTATCAGAATGGTTTTGATGGAGAAGTTTTAATTGACCCTTATTTTGAGCAAAATATACAAGGATGTTTAGAAAATAACCTTCCTATCGCAGTTTATCTTTCTTCTTATGCAAAAACAGTGGGCGAAGCTAAACAGCAAGCTACTTGGATATGTGAAAATCTTAAAAACTATAATTGTGAAGGGTTAACTATTGCTTTTGACTGGGAAAATTGGAGTTCTTTTAATAAACTAGGACTTAGCTTAACAGATATAAATGCTATGGCAGATAGTTTTATGGATGAATGTGTAAATTTAGGGTATCAATCCATCTTATATAGCAGCAAAACCTATTTAGAAAATGTTTGGCAAAATATAAAACAGTATCCAGTATGGCTTGCTAATTATGCAAGTCAAACAACCTATGAAGGTTCTTATCAAATCTGGCAATTTTGCCAAACTGGAATTCTGGATGGAATCAAGGGATATGTGGATATTAATGTAATGAATCAATAAAAACATGGGAGAAAGGGGATTTTAATGAAACCAAGTGAAATAACCAAGGGAAAAATTGTACCTTTATATAGAGTTCAAGGTGGAAAGCCACCAAGAGCAAGTAAAAAAACAATTAATATAGACGAAAATGGTGAATTAACTTTTGATTTAAGTAAAGAAGACGCCTATGTTTATATTGGTTCAGCTGAACATATGAAATATTTTGCTAAAAAAAGAACAAGAATAAAAGAATCATTATCACGAATTTTATTAGAATCTAATATGGATAGACCTGTACCGGAAGAAGCTGAAGTAATTGTGATGTATGTACCCGAATGGCTTCCTTATTTATTAATGTCAATTGCAACAACAAAAGATAAAAACACACATAGGTTGATTCCTGAATTAGCAGATCGACGAACACCTGGTGATTCATATGGGATATGTACTTGGTGGATTAAAATTTTAAAAGAAGCTACGGTTCTTGCTAAAAAAATTGAAATTCAAACCTACAAAGATATGATTGGAGTTTTAATAAATGAGCTGAATCAAGCGGAATTGGAAAATATGCGAGAAATCGATTATGACAAAATCATAAAATTATTGAAAAGATATGATAAATATAATCCGATACCACAAGAAGTAAAAGAAAAACTGTGCAATAGAATGCCTGTTTTTGACCAATTATTAGGAGAGGAGAAAGATATATGATTCCAGTATATGATGAAATATTAGTGATTGGAATAAAATATAAGCAAGATTTTAATTGGTACATTGTAGCAAAAGACTTATGCTATATGAATTCCGCCATAAAGAACCAAAACATGATAGAACCATTTTTAAATCATATAAGCAAATTTAAAGTAACAATAGATGAAATAAGGTTGCAAATGTTAAAAAAAATAGAAATAAACAAAAATAGTTTAGAGGAATTTCAACCCGTTATTATGATTGATTTTGATACAAAAATATTTTATTTACAATACCCTGAACCTAATAATTTTGCAGAAAACATATTAGATGGATGGCGCGTTGAAGAAGATGATGATTTTATGGATTTAATTCCAAAAGAAAAGCAATATTGGCTGTATAAAAATCAAAATTTATTTGCAGTAGAAATATAAGAAATGTAAAAAAGTCAAATTGAGCAACTGCTTGGTCGGTCAATTTGACTTTTTTAATTCTATATGTTATTTTAGTGTTTCTTCATATTCTATGCGTTGTTTATCATATTTTTCTTTAAATTCATTGATTATGTCTGTACATTGGGCTTCTGTTAATTCTGTATTAATCGATTGGCCTTGCTTTAAAGCCTCCATATGATGATATGCCTTTAAATAAGTAAAAAAATCTTGTTTATTATTGTATTGATTTTTGTATCTTATTAAGGTTAAAATTGTTTTTCTAATGTTTCTTTGTAATTTCGTATTATAAGAAGCAAAGATGGTTAGATTTAAAAACTTTAATTTTTTAATAGTTTCTAAAGTCTTCTTTTTTCTGTTTAATTTGATAAATTTTTTTTTAAGTTCTTCTAATTCGCTATTTATTCTTACTTCTGTTTCTAACATAAACTTTTCCTCTTCATTTTTTATTTGGTAACTTTTATATTTTCTAAGGCTACTCTGGTTGCTTCAACAACGAAAGCTGTAAATGTGCAATCTTTGCCTTTAATTGCTTTTTCAACTTCTTCGATTACGTCATTCGGAAATCGTATACATTTATTGGTAGTAGGTGGAATATTTGGTATTTTAAATTCTTTCATGATTAATTCCTCCAAAAATTTAAATATATTATTATAGTAATATATAAAAACATATCCGTCTGCATTGCATTTGTTATGCTAGTAGGATTTATTATACAAAAATTTTTTTAGAATTGTTAAAAAGTTTTATGAAAAGCCTAAAATCCTTTATGAAAAATACTTATTTCTCAAAAATAAAAAAACATGTTTTTAAGATATGTATAATTTTTTTGATTTTTTATACACATTTATTGAAAATCTATAAAAAATGTGATATTTTATATATATGGAGGTAAAATTATGAAATTAGAAATGTTACCATATAAAAATGTTAATTTAAAAACAAATAAAATTTTAGAACAATTAACTTTATCATCAAGAGCATTAGCAGAATTGAAAGGTT
>CALXRH010000124.1 GCA_944390625.1 uncultured Clostridia bacterium | reverse complement strand
CTGGGAAATTATCTTAATAAATTCATCCAATTATCCAGAATATGTCGATTCATAGAAAGAAAACCGAATTTTATCCACATCCTCACTTGCGATTAAATTACATTCAGAAATCATTTCCCCATTTAAGGTATAAGTAATTTTTCCAATGGATTGACCTTTAGAAATAGGAGCAGAAAGGGAGTTTTCCATCGAAATTTCTTGTTCAATGTTTACATCATTTCCTTTGGTAATCAAAGTACCACAACTATTTTCTGCCATTGCATCTACCGTTCCGATAATGCCTTTATTTATTTTTACAGATTTTACAACTTCATTTGCTGTAATTAAACTTTTATATTCAAAATTAGAAAATCCATAATCTAGTAAAGTAGCAGCATTTTGAAAACGAACTGTTGAACTTGGTGCTTTCATAACTACAGCAATTAAACTCATATTATCTCTTGTGGCAGATGCTGAAACATTATAAAGAGCAAGAGAAGTAGAACCTGTTTTTAAACCGGTACAGCCATTATAATTTCTAACCAATTTATTGGTATTGACTAAACTAGATTTTCCGGTCGCGAAGAGAATCCATATAAATGGTAGTATAATTTGTAATTTCTGGATAATCATTTAGTAGTTTACGAGAAAGAATAGCAATATCATAACTAGATGTATAATGGTCATCTTCATCAATTCCATGACAATTTTTATAGTGGGTATCATTCATACCAAATTCTTTTGCTTTTTCGTTCATCATATTTACAAAATTTTCTTCTGTTCCTCCTATATATTCGGCCATGGCGGTTACACAGTCATTCGCGGAAACGATGCAAATAGCTTTTAGCATTTCGTGGACAGTTAGTTGTTCAGTAGTTGATAACCAAATTTGAGAACCTCCCATTGATTCAGCATTGGCAGAACAAGGAATCGGGGTATCATAACTAATTTTACCTTGCGAGATAGCTTCCATAATTAAATAAATACTCATAAGTTTTGTAACACTAGCAGGTCTAAGTTTTTCGTGAGAATTGTAAGAATATAAAACTTGCCCTGTAGATTGTTCGATTAAAATACAAGAACCACAATCTAAATGTAATGGATTCGAAGCATCATCTAGATTTTCAGAAGAAATGATACTCGAAACTTCTTGTGTTACCTCTAAAGTTGACCAAGTATAATCTAAATAAGCATAACTAATAAAAGTTGAATTCATAAATATTAAAAAAGTAACCAATGTGATTGCCAAAAATTTTTTCATACTATACCTCATTTCTTTATCTAAACAGAAATTATTTTGTTTATTTATATATATGAGCAAAAAAAAGTTTTATGATATTTTAAATATTTTTATATAAACAAAATCATTATCACATGAGGCAGAAATTTTTATTTTACTTCCCGTATGGTTAACAAATTTAAAATCATAAGAGCCATATGCTACAGCAGCATCTTTTCCTTTGGCTACATAAGGAACCGAATTACTATGTTCATGTCTTTCTGTTACGGTTAAATTTTCTACTTCAAGAACAGCATTATATAAAGTTGTACTTACCTGACAATTGCCTCCTCCAAGAGCTTGTACTACTTCACCATCTTGATAAACGTCTGCTTTTTCATACCCTTTAGAACTAGTGGCTTTCCCAACTGTATCGCAAAAAGAAAAAGTCTCTCCATCATTTATTATGGTGTCATTTAAGGTTGAGCAAGTAATAGAAATATTATTTTGTCTTTCTGAATCTTTGGTATAGATTTTGGTTGTAAAATCGGAAATTTGAGTTTCTGTTTCTTGCTTTTGGGGTTCAGATTCTTGGGCAGATGATGTGTGTACACCATTATCTGCAGAAGAAAGATTTTCGGTTTCTTGTACATTAGAATTTTGGGAAGAAATGTCGGTATTAGCATTTAATTCATTATTAGTAGAAACTCGAGTAGAATCATAAATATAATTCGATGTGTCAGAACGATTGGATTTTTCATTTTCTTTCGTATTATAAAAATAAATACCAACCCCAATTCCTATTACAATTAATCCAATTACTAAAAAAATATATCCTTTTTTCAAAATAGCCTCCCATAAATTTTTCTTTATTTTGTCCAGAATAAAAAAATTTATACATAGAAATATTACATTTATATTACATTTTTTAGAAACTATTGAAAAATTTGTTAAAATAATATAAAATAATAAAAAACGAAGGAGGAAGGGGCATGGAAAAAAATAAATCAATACCTTTAATATACGTAGTAGGAATGCCAATTATTTTTATAGCGGCAAATTTTATGGCACATTTACATATCAGTATAGCTGGTTCACCTTTATATTTTTGTGCATTATTATATCCGTTAACATTTTTAATTTCAGGATTAATCATTAAAAGAACAAATTACAAAGATGCTCTTCGTATCATGATAGTATCTTTAATATCAGCTACACTAGCATTTGTAGTTCAGTGGACCCTATTAGACATCATCGATTTTTATTTAATGATTTATGCATTTTTGTCATTTTTAATTTGCCAATTAATTTTTATATATACTTATGACTTTTTAATTAAAATAAAAAAAGACGGCTATGTAGCAGTTTTTCTATTAACTCTAGTAGTAAGTGTATTAGATAATGCGTTTTTTGGAATTATGATAGAAGGACAATGCATTAGTTTAACCATTTTGATTAGACTAATTTATGCTATTA
>CALXRH010000123.1 GCA_944390625.1 uncultured Clostridia bacterium | reverse complement strand
TTATTAAACTTTTAGACCCACCATTTTGCAATGGTAAGTTAGAACCTGGATATATTAAATCTTATTTATCGGGTGTTAGAGAAAATGGGGGGCAATACACCCATGCTAGTTTATGGGTAGTTATTGCCCGAGCGCTGTTAGGTTCTGGGGAGAAAGCTGGAGAATTTTATCGTATGATTACCCCGATTGAACATGCTAGAAGTAAAGAAGCAGCGAACAAATATAAAGTCGAGCCATATGTTGTAGCAGCCGATATTTATGGAGCCTCTAACCTAGCAGGACGAGGTGGTTGGACTTGGTATACAGGGTCTTCAAGTTGGTTTTATCAAGCTGGAATAGAGTATATTTTGGGATTTCAGATTGAAAACAATGTTTTAAGAATAAATCCTTGCATTCCAAAAGATTGGAAAGAATTTAGTATGAGATATAAGTTTGGAAGGAGTATTTATCATATTAAAGTTCATAATTTAAATGGGAAAAATACGGGAGTAACGAAAGTGATATTAAATGGTGAAGTAATTGAAAATAAAGAAATTCGATTGGTGGATGATGGTAAGGTAAATGAAATTGTAATTGAGATGTAAAATACTATCATATGTTGCACAAATTACTTTGTTAAAGTCAGAATAGTTGTTAGCACTTTTGTTTTGCTATTTAAACAAAAGTGCTAATTTTTCAATTTTTATAATACATTCCTTGCCACAAATTACTTTCTTTCATCATTTTCTCCACTCCATTTAATACCAGTTTTTTATGCAAATTCCATTCAGGAGCTACCAATAAATCTTTAGGAGCATCTCCAACAATTCTGTGAATCACAAAATCAGGATGAATATGTGTTAAAACATAAATTAAACACTCCATGTAATTTTCCAAAGAAATCGGAACATAAGAACCATTTTCATACATCCTAGCCAATTTCGTATTTTTCACCACGTAAGTAGAATGAATTTTAATTCCTTGCAATTTATGACGGTTTACAAAATTAACCGTATTTTTTAAATCTTCAAAATTTTCATTGGGAAGCCCAACCATAATATGAGTAACCACATCAATACCATAGGTATTTAAAAGGTGAACAGCTTCTGAAAATTGTTTACTGGAATACCCTCGATTTAACAGCAAACCAGTTTCATCCTTGGAAGT
Source organism: uncultured Clostridia bacterium (assembly GCA_944390625.1). Lineage (GTDB taxonomy): Bacteria > Bacillota > Clostridia > TANB77 > CAG-508 > CAG-269. Next base: position 5,185 of record CALXRH010000123.1, on the reverse strand, counting down.
TTGAAGCCCAAGTTCCACCCAAACATAATACTTATCACAATAACTTTTTATCAGTTTTACAATTTTCTCATTGATACAATCTGGACGAGTGGCAATTGCTAAAGCTACAATTCTATCATCCATTAAGGCAGAATCATATTTTGCTTTTAAATTTTCTAAAGTATCATAAGTATTGGTAAAATTTTGAAAATAAGCAATAAATTTATTAGCTCTCATAGCTTTATAACTTTTTAAATAATGTTGAACTTGTTTGGTAATATTTTGCGTATTTTTTATATGTTCTCCAGAGCCACGTTCACTACAAAATATACAACCTCCCACTCCTTTGGAACCATCTCGATTCGGGCAAGTGAAACCACCGTCAATACAGATTTTTAAAGTTCGTTCTCCAAATTTGTTTTTTAAAAATTGATTGAAATGTTTGTATCTTTCTTCCATCTTATTATTTTTCCTTTTTGATTGATTTTATCAGTATAATATAAATTGGAAAAAATGTCGAGCAATAATTAAGAAATAAAATTTTAGAAATTTAAAATGTTCGCTTGTTTTTTGATGTAAAAAGATATATAGTGTGAAAATAGAAAAAATGAGTGAAAGGAAAAATAATATGAGCAATATAGAAAACTTAAAAGATTTAATGATATATCAAAGTCAGAATAACAAAAATATATCAGTAGAAGTTCTATATGACCAAGAAGATTTTTGGTTGACACAAAAATCTATGTCTCAATTATTTAATGTGGAAGTAAATACGATTAATTATCATTTGAAAGAAATTTTTAAATCTGGAGAGTTAGATGAAAAGTCAGTTATTCGAAAAATTAGAATAACTGCAAATGACGGAAAAAATTACAATACTAACTTTTATAGTTTAGATGCCATTATAGCAGTTGGCTATCGAGTAAACTCAAAAGAAGCAACAGATTTTAGAATATGGGCTACCAATACGCTAAAAGAATACATCAAAAAAGGTTTTGTATTAAATGATGAATTTTTAAAAAATGGGCCAAAATTCGGAAAAGATTATTTCAAAGAACTTTTAGAACGTATTCGTTCCATTAGAACAAGTGAACGTAGAATATGGCAGCAAATTACAGATATATTTGCAGAATGTAGTATAGACTATGATAAGGACTCAGAGACTACAAAACAATTTTATGCGATGATTCAGAATAAATTTCATTATGCTATTACAGGAAACACTGCAGCAGAAATTATATACAAAAAAGCAGACCACACGAAAGAAAATATGGGATTAACAACTTGGAAAAATTCGCCAGATGGAAGAATCTTAAAATCAGATGTAATGATTGCTAAAAACTATTTAGAAGAAAAACAAATAAATAGGCTAGAAAGAGCAGTAAGTGGATACTTTGATTATATAGAAGATTTAGTAGAAAGAGAAAACACTTTTACGATGAAAGAATTTTCGGAAAGTGTCAACGAATTTTTAGAATTTAGAAGATATGATATTTTAAAAGACAACGGAAAAATTTCAAGAAAAATGGCTGAAGAAAAGGCAGAGCAAGAATACAATCAATTTAATAAAACACAAAAAATTACTTCAGACTTTGACAGACTATTATTACAAACAAAGAAAATAGAAAGTGAAAATAAATAAATTTACAAATAAAAAATAAACAAAAGGTGATAACAAAAATGCAAAAAGTAAAATTAATCAAAGAAGTATTTAGTGACTACCAAACAGAAAATATCCTAAAAGAAGCCAAAATACAATCTTTAAACTTAATCAAAAAAGTCAATCTATTAGAAATCAATTTAGAAAGCGATAGTTACCTAGAAATTAAAGAACTATGGTATTTTGAAAAATTTCTAAAAGAGCGTTTTGGCTTTTCTAATATCGATATCAAAATACAATACAGTCCAGAAGTTACGATAAAACCAATAGAAAAAGAATGGGAAAATCTAATTTGTTATATGGTACACAAATATCCCCTTATGAGACCTATGATATTACTAAAAAGTACGATTGAAGTGACCGATAAAAAAATAATAGTAACCATGAAAATCAAAGGGGCAGACTTTTTACGTGCCAGAAAACTAGATAGAGAACTAGAAAGAGTAATGACCAATTTATTTGGTTTTCATTATAAAGTGGAATTTATCGAAAATATCAATGAAGAAGACAAAAAAGCCTTGCAAGAAAGAAGGGAATTTGCCCAAAAACAAGCTATTGAAAAAGCGCTAGAACACATGGCAATTGGGGAGCAAATTGCAGAAGCAAGAAACGGAAAAGAAAAACAAGAACTTGCAACTGGAAACCATCCAGATATGCCGCCTATGCCACCTCCACCAGATGCAGAGCCAATCTTAGTAGAAGAGGAAGAAGAAACACCAGTTATCTATGGCAGAAATCCAAACTTAAGAACCAATATCATAAAAGTAGTAGACATTTCGCCAGAAGACGATATGGCAGCAATTAGCGGAGAAATCTTAAGTGGAAGTATAGAAGAAAAAGAATTAAAAAGTGGAAAATTCTTAATCTCTTTTAATGTATATGATGGCTCCAGTACCATTTCTTGCAAAATATTTGTCAAACCAGAAGAAAAAGCAAAAATTGTAAAAAGACTAGTAGCAAGCAAAGGAGTAAAATTAGAAGGAAAATCAGGTATCAGCAATTTCACACACGAAATGGAAATTTTAGCAAATGTCATTGTGGAAACAGAAGGCATCAAAAAACAAGTACGCCAAGACTTAGCGGAAGTCAAAAGAGTAGAACTTCATATGCATACCCAAATGAGCCAGATGGATGCCATGACTTCTTGTACAGACCTAATCAAAAGAGCTATGAAATGGGGCTGGAAATCCATTGCCATAACAGATCATGGAGTCGTACAAGCCTTTCCAGAAGCACACAAATTATTAGGAATGGATAATCCAGATATGAAAGTAATCTATGGAGTAGAGGCCTACCTAGTGCCAGATGGTTCGCCAGTGGTAGTAAATAGCAAAGGACAAGATATCGATACTACCTATTGTGTGTTAGACTTAGAGACGACAGGACTTTCTGCCAAAACAGAAAAAATAACCGAAATTGGTATTATGAAAATTCAAAACGGAGAAGTAGTCGAAGAATTTTGCGAATTTGTAAACCCTGAAAAGCCAATTCCAGAAAGAGTACAAGAAGTAACCCATATCACAGACGACATGGTAAAAGATGCCCCAACCATCGATGTATTATTTCCAAAAGTGCTAGAATTCATAAAAGGAAGTGTACTTGTTGCACATAATGCCACATTTGATATTGGATTTTTAAAAAATGTTGCCAAAGAGCTTGGCTATGACTTTGATTATACCTATGTCGACACCTTACCATTAGCTAGAAAACTATACCCAGAACTTAAAAAACACAAACTAGGCAAAATTGCAGAATACTTAAAAATCAAGGTAGAAGTAGCTCATCGTGCATTAGATGATGTTGATACAACCGTCAAAGTTTTAAAAGAAATGATGAAAACCCTAAAAGAAAGAGGAGCTACCAAAGTTTCAGACATTGCCTTAAAATGTGAAGATGAAAAAGCAAAAGCAGAAGAATACAAAAGATTACAACCATATCATGCCAAAATTAAAGACAAAAATTATGTAGGATTAAGAAACTTATATAAATTAGTTTCTTTATCTCATTTAAAATATTTTTATAAAAAACCAAGAATCTTAAAAAGTTTATACAAACAATATTCAGAAGGTCTAATATTAGGCAGTGCATGTGAAGCAGGAGAACTATACCAAGCGATTGAACTGGGAAAATCAGATGAAGAAATAGAAGAAATAGCTAATAGCTATGATTACTTAGAAATCCAACCACTAGGAAATAATGAATTTTTAGTAAGAAATGGTATCGTAAAAGACCATGAAGCCTTAAAAGATATCAATCGAAAAATAGTAGCTTTAGGAGAAAAACTAAACAAACTAGTGGTAGCTACTTGTGATGTTCACTTTATGGATCCACAAGACGAAGTCTATCGTCGAATACTAGAAGCAGGGCAAGGCTACAAAGATGCAGACAACCAAGCACCATTATATTTAAGAACCACAAATGAAATGCTAGAAGAGTTTAAATATTTAGGAGAAGAAAAAGCCTATGAAGTAGTTGTAACCAATACCAACAAAATAGCAGATCTATGTGAACAAATTTCGCCAATATCGCAAGAAAAATGCCCACCTCATATACCAGGATGTGAGCAAACTATAAAAGATATTGCCTATGATAAAGCCCACAAACTATATGGAGAAAATTTACCAGAGCAAGTACAAACAAGGCTTGATAAAGAGCTAGATTCCATTATTAAAAACGGGTTTTCCGTTATGTATATCATTGCCCAAAAACTAGTATGGAAATCTAATGAAGATGGTTATATAGTAGGTTCAAGAGGTTCGGTTGGTTCCTCCTTTGTTGCGAATATGACAGGTATCACAGAAGTAAATTCCCTTCCCCCACATTACAGATGCCCTAACTGTAAATATGTCGATTTTACAGACTATGGCTATGGAAACGGATTTGACTTACCAGATAAGAAATGTCCAAAGTGTGGAGCGAGACTAGACAAAGACGGCATGGACATCCCATTTGAAACCTTTTTAGGATTTAATGGCGACAAAGAGCCAGATATCGACTTAAACTTTTCTGGAGAATATCAAGCAAAAGCTCATAAATATACAGAAGTTATATTTGGAAAAGGAACTACTTTTAAAGCAGGAACCGTAGGAACGGTTGCTGACAAAACCGCATTTGGATATGTTAGAAAATATTTTGAAGAAAGAAATATTCCAGTAAGTCAGGCCGAAATTTCTCGTTTGTCAGTTGGCTGTACAGGAATTAAAAGAACAACCGGTCAACACCCAGGTGGAATTATTGTTGTACCAAAGGGAAGAGAAATTTACGAATTTACCCCAGTACAACATCCAGCAGATGACCCGGATTCTGATATTATTACAACACATTTTGATTATCACTCTATCGACCAAAACCTACTAAAACTAGATATACTAGGTCACGATGATCCAACTGTTATCAGAATGTTACAAGATTTAACAGGTGTTGACCCAACCAAAGTACCATTAGATGATAAAGCAACCATGTCACTATTTTCTTCCACAGAGGCACTTGGTGTAACACCAGAACAAATCAATTCCAAAGTAGGAAGTTTTGGGGTTCCAGAATTTG
>CALXRH010000122.1 GCA_944390625.1 uncultured Clostridia bacterium | reverse complement strand
ATTTTTGACACCATCCTTTCATTGTTAGTTTTAGGATGATTTTTTGCAAAAGAAAAAATCAACCATTTTACTGATTGATTTTCATATCACTGTTCTAAAAAAGTTCGAACAGAAACGTCATTGGAGCGGATAGAGGGAATCGAACCCTCACCACCAGGTCGGAAGCATGGGATTCTACCATTAAACTATACCCGCAAAACTCTAATTATTATACTAAAAACTTAGACATATTTCAATAAAAATTCACAAAAAAATCAACTTTTTATATTGCTATAAATTCTTTATTATGATATCATATTTTATGGCAAAAATGTAAATAATATAATAAACAATTAAGAAAGGATGATAGAAATGAAATTCGATGCATGGAAAGAATTTAACACAGGAGATTGGCAAACTGAAATCAACGTAAGAGACTTTATTCAAAAAAACTATACTCCCTATGTTGGAGATTCTAGCTTTTTATCCGGACCCACCGAAAAAACAAAAAAGCTATGGGATGAAGTTTTAGAGCTTTATAAAAAAGAAAAAGAAGCACCTGGCAGTGTTTTAGATATAGATACCAAAACCATATCTACTGTATCAGCACATGATGCAGGTTATATTGATAAAGACTTAGAAGAAATTGTAGGTCTTCAGACAGATGCCCCTTTAAAAAGAGCTATTATGCCTTTTGGTGGTATCAAAATTGTAGAAAAATCTTGTCAAGCTTATGGAAGAGAAGTTGACCCAGAAGTTGATAAAATTTTCCATACAATTCGAAAAACACATAATGATGGTGTATTTGATGTTTATACACCAGATGTAAGAGCTGCTCGTTCTAACAAACTATTAACAGGTCTTCCTGATGGCTATGGCCGTGGAAGAATCATTGGAGATTACAGAAGAGTTGCCCTTTATGGAGTAGATGTTTTAATAGAGGAAAAGAAACACGAACTTTATGAACTAGATGTAGATGCCTTCACAGAAGAAATTATTCGTCATCGTGAAGAAGTATCAGAACAAATAAAAGCATTAAATGAATTAAAAGTTATGGCAGAAAAATATGGATTCGATATATCCAAACCTGCAACAACTGCTAAAGAAGCAATTCAATGGTTATATTTTGGTTATTTAGGAGCCATTAAAGATCAAAATGGTGCTGCCATGAGTTTAGGTAGAACCTCTACCTTCTTAGATATTTATATTGAAAGAGATTTAAAAAATGGTACTTTAACAGAAGAGCAAGCACAAGAATTAATGGACCATTTTGTAATGAAATTAAGATTAGTTCGCTTCCTTCGTACACCAGAATATAATGAACTATTTTCTGGAGACCCTGTTTGGGTAACAGAAAGTATTGGTGGTATGGGAATTGATGGAAGAACCTTAGTTACCAAAAATTCCTTCCGATTACTACATTCTTTAGTAAACTTAGGACCAGCACCAGAACCAAATATGACAGTCCTTTGGTCTACCAGACTTCCAGAAGGATTTAAAAGATATACAACAGACCTATCAATCAAAACATCATCCATTCAATATGAAAATGATGATTTAATGAGAATTACTTTAGGAGATGACTATGGTATTGCCTGTTGTGTATCTCCAATGAGAATTGGTAAACAAATGCAATTCTTTGGAGCTCGTGCAAACCTTGCCAAAACCCTATTATATGCTATCAATGGTGGTGTAGAAGAAGTAACGAAAAAACAAGTAGCCCCAAAATTTGCACCAATCACTTCTGAATACTTAGATTATGATGAAGTAGTTGAAAAATATGACCAAATGATGGATTATGTTGCTAAAATCTATATCAAAGCCTTAAATGCTATTCACTATATGCATGATAAATACTCTTATGAAGCAATTGAAATGGCTTTACACGATAAAGACGTATTCCAAACCATGGCTTGTGGAATTGCCGGACTATCGGTTGCAGCAGATTCCCTTTCAGCTATAAAATATGCCAAAGTAAAAGTCATTCGTGATGAAAATGGTATTGCTGTTGATTATAAAGTAGAAGGAGATTTTCCAAAATTCGGAAATGATGATGATAGAGTTGACCAAATTGCTGTTAATATTGTAAAACGCTTTATGGAAAAATTACGTAAACATCCAACTTACAAAAATTCAAAACACACACTATCGATTCTTACCATTACCTCTAATGTAGTATATGGTAAGGCAACTGGAAATACGCCAGATGGACGTAAAGCAGGAGCTCCATTCGGACCAGGAGCTAATCCACTTCACGGACGTGATACCAATGGTGCATTAGCTGTTATGAACTCCATTGCAAAACTTCCATTTGATTTCGCAGAAGATGGTATTTCTTATACCTTCTCTATCACTCCTGGAACACTTGGAAAAACTGATGATGAAAAAATTACTAACTTAGTCAATATGCTAGATGGCTATTTTGCACAAACAGGACATCATATTAATGTTAATGTATTTGATAGAAGTTTATTAGAAGATGCTATGGACCACCCAGAAAAATACCCTCAACTTACCATTCGTGTTTCTGGCTATGCTGTTAAATTTACTTCTTTAACCAGAGAACAACAATTAGATGTTATTAATCGAACTATCCACGAAAGAATATAAATTTTTAAAAAGGACCGTTTCTTTTTACCAAATGATACGGTCCTTTTGAGAAATGTCAAATTTTAGCAGAAAGGAATTTTATATATGAAGCAATCAGACTTAACCTATTACGCCAAACTCCATTCCATCGAATCTTTTGGAACCCTAGATGGCCCTGGCATCCGATTTGTAATTTTCTTGCAGGGTTGTCATTTAAAGTGTAAATATTGTCATAATCGAGATACTTGGGATATGAATGGTGGTGAATATAAATCTTTAGATGATATTTTTGAAAAAATTTTGCGCTATCAAAATTATATTAAAAATGGTGGCGTAACCTGTACTGGTGGAGAACCTCTTTTGCAATATGAATTTTTAATTGAACTTTTTAAGAAATTAAGAGATAAGAGAATTCATACTTGTATCGATACATCTGGCATGGTTGGCTTAACAGATAAAATAAAAGAATTGATTGATTTAACTGATTTATTTTTGTTAGATATTAAACATATTAATTCAGAAAAATGTAAAGATTTGGTCGGTTTTTCGAACCAAAGGGAACTTGCTTTTGCAAAATATTTAAGTGAACACGGAAAAGCTATGTGGATTAGACAAGTTTTGATTCCTGGCTTTACCGATGATGGAAAAGATTTATTGGATTTAAAGAATTTTATTGGTTCTTTAAAAACGGTTGAAAAGGTTGAAATTTTACCTTATCACACCATG
>CALXRH010000121.1 GCA_944390625.1 uncultured Clostridia bacterium | reverse complement strand
CCGCCGTGAAAGGGCGATGTCTTAACCTCTTGACCAAGGGGCCACATAAAAATGAATATTAAACTCTCATTTAATATTCATTTTGTTTGGTGAGCTATCCGCGACTCGAACGCGGGACAACTTGATTAAAAGTCAAGTGCTCTACCACCTGAGCTAATAGCCCATCTACTGCTATTCGCAAGCAGAACAACAGTATGATACAATATTTTGAGATATTTGTCAATACTTTTTATAAAAATAATTAAAAATTTTTATAGATTTTGTAAACCTAAATAATAAAAAGCAAATTAGTATTTAGGTTTACACTCTTTAATTATTTATTTTCATTTAATTTAGCTAAAACTTCTTCAACATCGATACTATGCACTTCACAAGCTTCCTCTAGAGTTTCAGCTTGAGAGGCTGGGCAAGATAAACAATGCATACCAACTTCTAACAAAACATCTGCTTTTTCTGGCGCTTTTTCTAGAATTTCGCCAATTAGTGTATCTTTATTAAAATTCATAATAACCTCCTTGTAAATTTTATCAAAAAATAGTTTATAAAAATATTTTATCACATTTTTTTCAAAAAGTATAGACAAAATGAAAAAAAGATGATAATATAACATGCACAGGGTGGTGAAAGACATAAACAAATTAATTAATTTTTTCTTTATAACATTTATTATTAATTTTTTTATAACTTTTTATTCGATTTATCATTTTTTAGATTTTCAAATTTTTCAAAATAAACAAGGTCTAAAATTAGATATCAAAAAAAATTCATTACATTTCCCAAAAAAGGAGGATAATAAATAAAAAGGTTTATTTTTTGTGTGCTTTTTTTAATCTCATGTACATGTATTATGCTAAAAATATTTTATCCAATATTTACAGCAGAAGAATTAATCATTACTTACGGTATAAAGCCATTTGACATCTGTCAAATGCAAAACAAACTATGGTATTATATCAAAATTATGTATGGTATAACATTTGTATTTTCTAATTTAGTATGTAGTAATATTATATTTACTAAAATAAATTACTTTAAGCAGTATAAAAAAGAAGAAAAAAACATTCAAAATAGAAAAGATTTCGATGGACTAAATTTACGAATTGGCTATGATATGGAAACAAAAGAAGATATCTATTTGCCAGAATCTGGATTATATCAAAATTTTTTAATCACAGGAACCATTGGATCTGGAAAAACTAGTTCTGCCATGTATCCGTTTACAGAGCAACTTTTAAAATATAATGCACTTCATTTTGATCAAAAAGTAGGAATGCTCATTTTAGATGTAAAAGGAAATTACTATGCACAAGTAAAAAAATATGCTGAAAAATATCATCTATTAGAAGATTTAACTGTCATAGAGTTAAACTCAAATATTACTTATAATCCATTGCATAAACCAAAATTAAAGCCAATGGTACTAGCCAATCGATTAAAAACCATACTAGAACTATTTTCTGAAAATAACCAAGAAAGTTACTGGCTAGACAAAGCAGAACAAATTTTAGCAGAAGCCATAAAATTATGCAGAATTTATAATGATGGGTATGTCACATTTACAGAAATTCATAAAATCATTACCATGCCAGATTATTATAAAGAAAAAATAACAAAATTAAGAGAACTATTTATTTCTGCTAAATTAAATTTAGAACAGATTTATGAATTAAATACAGCATTAGATTTTTTCCAAAGAGAATTTGAAAATTTAGATCCAAGAACCGCATCTATTTTAAAATCTGAAATTACCAGAATGACTAATACATTTGTTTCCGATTACAGTATTTTAAAAACATTTTGCCCCAAAAAAGAAGAGCTAACATTTACAGGATTTGAAGAAGTATTAAAAAATGGAAAAATTGTTGTTTTAAATATGAATATAGCAGAATATAAAAACTTATCTAAAATTATTGCTGCTTATTTAAAATTAGATTTTCAAACTGAAATTATGATGCATTTAGCGGAGCAAAATCACAGAACAACTGTATTCATTTGTGATGAATATGCAGAATATGTAACCAAAACAGATAGTGACTTTTTCTCATTAAGTAGAGAAGCAAAATGTATCAACATCGTCAGTACACAAAGTTATTCTTCTATCAAAAATACGTTAAAAGATGATGCTACTGTAAAAGTAATTTGCCAAAATTTAATTAATAAAATTTGGTTTCGAACCGATGATATTTTAACCATAGAAGAAGCACAAAAACAATTAGGGAAAGAAGAAAAAGAAAAAATATCCAAAAATATTTCAGAAAATGCCAAAGAAACCAAATATAATTATTTAACAAAATCTTTAGTCAATAAAGATTCTAGCCTTTCTGAAAGTTTTAATGTATATACACAAAGTGACTATATTTATGATACCAATTTTTTTACACAAAACTTACAAACCTTTACAGCCCTTTGTTTTTTATCCGATGGAAATCAAATTTTAAAACCAAGGAAAATAGGAATGTATCCATACTTTTTAAACCAAAATAAGGAGGAAGATAGAAGATGAAGAAAAAAATTTATTTTTATTTAAAAATTATTTTAATTTTTACAATCCTATTTGTGAATTTTCTATTTATAACAGAATCGCTAGGGGCAAGCACCCCTAAACTGATCAGTACTTTAGAAAAAGCATTTGAAAGCATCGAAGAATGGCTAATAAAACTTGCAACACCAATGGCTGCTGTAGCGGTAGGTTCTGGTCTATTTATGCAAAAATTCAGCTTGGGGGATGAAGAAAAAATAAGAACAGGAAAAAAACTAGTAAAAACAGCACTATTTGCCTATATATTTATTTTAGCCATTGATTTAGTTTTATCAGCAATAGAATCTTTAATATAGAACAGGAGTGGCAGATTGGAAAATTCGACAGATATTACAACCAATATCATAACAACGATAAATACCATATTCCAAAATCTTTTTTCATCCATAGACAATAGTTTGTATGGAATATTAGATGACTTGATTTTTATCAATGGAGACATTTTGGAAGATAAATATTTTAACAAATTATTTGGTACATCAACAGCAAATGGAATCTTGTTAATTGCAAATTCTCTATTAATAGGATTTTTACTATATTATGCAGTAAAATATATGACGGCTAATTTCACATATGGTAAAATAGAAAACCCATTTCAATTTATTTTCAAATGTATTCTATTTGGCATATGTATGAACTGTTCTTTTTTTATAGTGGAACAAATGATAAGTCTAAATTTTCAAGTGAGTTCTTTAATTAAAGGGATAGGAGAAGATTTATGGGGGAAAAGTATCAGCTTTTCAGAATTAATCACAGAAATAAACAGCAATTTAGAAATAAGTGAAAAAAGTATTGATATATTTACTTTAGATGGACTTATAAAAGGAACTCTTACGGTTTCGCTTTTAAATCTTGTTTTTTCGTATTCTTTAAGATATATTATGATAAAAATATTGGTATTACTTGCACCATTTGCTTTTTTATCCCTAACACTTGAAAGCACATCCCATTTTTTTAAATCATGGTACAGAAATTTATTTTCTTTACTATTTATACAAATTATCGTTGCCATTGTTTTATTGCTTCTATTTTCTATGGATTATGCAAAAGGAAATCTAATCAACAAATTCATTTATATAGGCGGAATCTATGCTTTAATTAGAGCAAATTCAATCGTAAGAGAACTCTTTGGAGGAATTACAACCAATATACAATCTGGTATAACAAATTTAAAATCATTTTCAAAATAGTAAAAAAGGAGAGGCCAAAACATGAAATTTATATTTCCTCAAAACTACAAATTCACAACCAAAATCTTAGGGATACTTGATTATCAAACAGCACTTTTAAATGCAATTTGGAGTGGACTGGTATTTTTAGTTATAAATTTACTATTCACCAATTTAAACATAAAAATATTCACCTTCATTCTATTGGTATTCCCGATGCTAATATTCAGTGTGGTGGGGATAAACGGAGAAAATTTAATTAGTGTTATCTTTTATTTGTCAAAATTTATAATAAAACCAAAATTGCTTTTTTATAGTAAATAAAGTAATAAAATCTTTCAATTTCTAAATTAATTATACATTTTCCAACTTGAAAAAGAGACCAACAAAATGATATAATTTGACAAAACCTGTTAAGAAATTGGAGGGAAAGAAATGAAACTAGAACAAAATGATAAATCAATTATGTTTGCTACAACACAGGTACCAGATATATTTTTTTCAGAATATTTAAGCAATATGACAGGAGACTATTTAAAAATCTATTTATATTTAATGTTTTTATCCAAGTACAATGGGGAAATCAATATCAATGATTTATCAAAAAAGCTGGCACTTCCAATCAATACCATTCAAGAAGGCATCAAATATTTAGAAAAAGAAGGATTTATTTTAAGAAAACAAACTGGTTTTATCTTAATAGATTTACAAGAAAAAACATTAAATAATTTATATACCTTAAAAATACAAAACAGCGAAGAAAAGATTGAGCAAAATGCGAAAAATAAAGAAAGAATCAGATTAATCGAATATTTAAATAATAAATATTTTCAAGGTGTTATGGGTCCAACTTGGTATTCTGATATTGATACTTGGTTTGACAAATATGGATTTGATGAGCAAGTTATGATTAATTTATTTGATTATTGCTATAGTAAGTCAGCTTTACACAAAAATTATGTACAAACCGTAGCAGAAGCTTGGGGATTAAACAAAATCAAGAATTTAGATGACTTAGAAAATTATTATATGGGCCAAGAAAAATTAATGAAAATCAAAAAAGAAATAGCAAAAAAGTTGGGTAGAAGAAATGGACTAACTCAATATGAAGAAGCTTATATTGAAACATGGGTAAATGACTATAAATATGATTTATCTGTTATTGAAATCGCTTTAAAAAGAACCACATTGCGTTCTAATCCAAGTTTTGAGTATATCAATAACATCATAAAAGACTGGAATGACAGAAACTTAAGGACTCCAGTTCAAGTCAATCAATTTCTAGAGCAACGAAGAAAACAAGCCAAAGACACAAAAGAATTACAAAAACAAGTGAAAAAAGAATCTTTTGAGCAAAGAACGTATAGTAATTTGAATTTCTTATATGCAAATAAAAATATAGAAGGAGTATCTGTTGAAAATAAATAATATCAATAAAATCAATTTTTGCTCCTTCTAAGAAAGGAACTTATAAAATGGCAACCAGTGATTTAGATTTTTTATTAGTACAATATGAACAAAAAAGAAGAAATGCAGAAATTGATTTAGAACAAAGAAAAAAACAAATTTATCAAAAAAATCCAAGATTAGAAGAAATCGAAGAACAAATTAACAAAATAGCAATCCATAAAACAAAAAGTATTTTAATTCATAAATTAACAGATAGCTTAAATACCGAAATGGAAAATGAATTGATGAATTTAAAACAAGAAAAAGAAAAAATTTTAAAACAAGAAAAAATTGATGACAATTTTTTTAAACCAAAATATGAATGTGAAAAATGTAAAGATACAGGATATATTACTTATCCAAATCAAAAAACACAAATGTGTAATTGTTTAAAACAAAAATTAATTAATATTTCCTATAATAAATCCAATTTAAGCAATTTACAAAAAGAAAACTTTAAAAATTTTAATCTCAATAAGTTTTCAGATGAAGTAAATATGGAAAAATATAAAATGAATATTTCTCCAAGAAAAAATATAGAAGAAATAAAAAAAGCAAGTATTCATTTTATTAAAAATTTCGAAAATCCAGATACGAAAAATTTATTTTTTACGGGAAATACAGGACTTGGAAAAACTTATATGACAAATTGCATAGCCAATGAATTATTAAACCTTGGAAAAACAGTACTTTATCAAACAGCACCTGTTTTATTGGAAACCATCATAGACCATAAATTTAATAAATACAAAACATCCAATATCAATGATTTTTACAGTCAAGTACTTAGCACAGATTTGCTTATTATTGATGACTTAGGTACAGAATGTATCAATAGTATGAAGCTTAGTGAGTTATTTACGATATTAAATGCAAGGAGTTTAAATTTAAATAATAAAGTTACCAAAACAATTATGTCAACCAATTTAAGTATTGAGCAAGTATTTCGTGTATATGAAGAAATAATTGGCTCAAGAATTGCTGGATTTTATGATATTTATTATTTTTTTGGCGATGATTTAAGATTGAAAAAATAATTTATTTAAATGTGCTGGCAGAGAAAAAGATAAATTTGAAGACGGAGAAAAAAATATCATTTGAAAAATGATATTTTTTCCAGATTGTTGACAAAGTATATATAAAATATTTTGCTCAACAATCTTTTTTTTATTTTTCCCATTTTATTTTTGAGATTTTTTTAAAATTTTATTTTTTTTCATTAAATTTAATAAATAATGGTGGATTATTCCATTACTTTTTCTAGTTTTATTGATATGTTTTTCATGTTTTGGGCAGCACAAATCAGCCATGTATAATTTTGGTTTTTCTCTATTCCTCTATACATCGCATATCTATATCCATGATTATTTTTACTATCTGCAAAGCTTCTCTCTATTTTTTCTTTTCTTTGTTTATACATTTCTTTGCCTCGTTTAGATAGTCTTCGCTCTCTTGCTCTTTCATTTATTTCTTCACATATTAATCTTCTTATTGTCCTGTATCCTTGCTTTTTACAACATTTATCTATATGTGGACAATTTGAACAATTTTCTTTGCTTTCATAGTATTTATATCCATTTCTATCTATTTTTCCGGTATATGGTAATATTGCTCCTGTTTTAGGACATACATATATATCATTATCTTTTAAATATTTAAATTCATATTTCTTGATTTCTGTTTCTCCATGTGGATATCTTCTATATGCTATTACTCCAAATATATTATTTTCATCAAAATATTTCTTTATATCTAGTGTATCATATCCTGAATCTAATCCTACTTCTTTTATATTAAATCCATATTTCTTTTTTATATATTCCATTCTTTCTATATATGGCTTTGAATCATGTACATTTCCTTTGGTTATATGACAATCTACTATTATATTACATTTTGAGTCTACTGTTCTATGGTCTAAATACATAAACCCTTTTTCTTTATTATCTCTATGATAATATCCACTTTCTTCATCTGTATCACTTACTTTTACTTCCTTCTTTTCAATCTTTTCTTTGAATTCAAATTCTTTCTTTCCCTGTTTTTTTCTTTCTTCATTTATTTCCTTTTCTAGCCATTCTCTTCTTTGATGTACTACTTCTTGTATTTCCTGATGGAATTTATTTTTATTTGCATTTGCTTTTTTATGTGTTGAATCAGTAAAAAATGTTTCTCCTTTTACTAATCCATATTTTATTGCTTGCTCTACTATTTCTACAAATATCTCCTCAAATACTTCTGTTCCTTGAAATCTCCTTATGTAGTTTTGACTAAATGTTGAATAATGTGGCGTACTTTCTCCTAATGGAATTCCTAAAAACCATCTATATTCTAAATCCACTTTTATTTT
>CALXRH010000120.1 GCA_944390625.1 uncultured Clostridia bacterium | reverse complement strand
GGCATGTACTGGAGGATGTGTTATGGGTGGCGGTCAACCAATTAAAAATTCTAAAACCAGAGCAACGGTTGATGTTCAAAAATTAAGAGCAGATAGTATTTATGCGATTGATGAAAAAAGTGTGATAAGAAAATCACACGAAAGTCCTGTAATGAAACAATTATATCAAGAATATCTAGAAAAACCAGGAAGTCATTTGGCCCATAAATATTTACATACAACCTATAGTGCAAAACCAAAATATGCTATCAATAACGAGGATTAATGCCAAGATAATTTAATAAAAACTAGAGAAGCCTATAAAGAGGAGGTAAAAAGTGAACGAAGAAAAAGAATTAAAAGAGCTATTAGAAATCATAGAAATGAAATCTAAAAACCAAGAATTTATAGACGAAATAAAAGCATATATCGAAGATAAAAAATATGATGTAGCCTTAGAAAAAATAGAGAAGTTTTTAGAAGAAAATGATACAGATACAAAAGAAATAAAAGATAAAATCAATCGAGAAAACATACAAAACTTAGAAGAAATAGAAAAATTTACAGAAAGTGAAAAAGAGATTGAAAAAAGTGTATATCCGAAAGAATTAAGAAATTTCCAATTAGAAAAAGACTTTATTGGTATGCTTTTAAATGATCCAAAATTAATGGCAAAATATTATATATTATATGATGAGTGTTATTTTGAAAATAAAATATTATTAGAAATTTACAAAGGAATTGTTTTTACAGAAGGAGAAGCTTATACTCCTTATATTGCCAAAAATGGATATAGTTTTGGAAAAAACAACTATACCATAAATGAAGCAAAGAAAAATATAAAATATGAATATGAATACAAAGAACTGGATATGGAAAAAATTTATATTGAATTGAAAAAGCTTTTTATCTTAAGAAAAAATTATGTTTCCATGCCAATTCGAAGTATCCAAGAAGGAATTGTAGAAATAACCAAATATAAACTCTATAATAAAATGTCTGAAGATGAGGTAAAAAGTGCTGTTAATCAAGTTATGGTAACCGATAAATTTAAGCAAACAGTATTAAGTGATGGATTAACCAGTTTCTTTATCAAAGGAAATAATAATTTAACCAATGGATTAGAATTACCTTTTAAAATTATATCAAGTGTATTTAAAGGCATCAGAAAAGGAGAAATGATGGCTTGGGCGATGCCATCTAATGCAGGTAAAAGTAGGTTTACCATAAATTTAGCAGCTTATGTTGCTTTTATACACAAACAAAAAGTTTTGGTAATTTCTAATGAGATGTCAGAAGAAAAAATGAAATTATGCTTAATAACGACTCTTTTAAATAATAAGGAATACCAAAATTTACATGGACAAAAAATACAAAAAACAGAAGGAGAATTATTAGAATTTAAGTTTAGACCAGATAACTTAGAAAATGTAAAAGTAGATGAAGATGGTTTTGTTATCAAAGAAAAAAATGAAACCCAGGAACAATTTGTAAAAAGATTAGAAGAGATTTCGGAAGAATTTAGAAAAACAATTGCTGTTACAGAATGGGTAAAAGAGCAAAAAGATAATTCGATTTATTTTGTAAACATAACCAACCATACCAATGATGAACTTCAAAAAATCATCATGAACTATTATTATAAAGAAGAAATACATTATATGTTTTATGATACTTTAAAAACCGATACAGAAAACATTGGAAACGGGGAAGAAATAAAGAAAACCACAACCATTCTTTCTAATTTGGCACAAAACTTAAGTTTATTTATTGGCTCTACCATACAATTAACAGAAAATGCAACAACACCTATGAATTTATCGGTTAATGATTTGGCAATTAGCAGAACGGTAAAAGAAGTACTTGATACGCTTTGTCTTGCCAAACAAATCAACAATGAACATTTAGGGGATTATGAATATTCCAAAAAAGAACTCGATAACCAATTTTATGATTTAGAAAAATTCGATGATCCCGATGTCAGATATTATGCTTGCATTGTAGATAAAAATAGGGCAGGTGCCAAACCTAAAGTTTTACTTAGACTAAATTTAGCCTATAATTTTTGGGAAGAATTAGGTTATTTAAGATTGAAACAATCATAAAAAAAGGGATAGAGATTAAAAAAATCTCTATCCCTTTGGTGCCTGCTAGTTTTATTTCTTTTCATCCATACATTCACATTTTTCTCCAGGCATTCCTTTTAAACATTTTCCTTCGTGACGAACTTTAACATCCATATCGAAATGACGTACATCATTAACCCAGATGTCTATTGCATACTCTTTTCCAGGGCAAAGAGGACCGAAAACAAATTCACCATATTTGTCTGTAAAAGTATGAGATACAGGTATTCTTTCCTTCTTTCCTTCTTTTCCGAATTTAATTTCTATTAATTTTACTACCGCATCTTTTATTGGTTCTTTAAATACGTTTTTAATGGTACCAAAAATTACGTTTCTAGCATCTTCTGGTAAAGTGATGTCTAAATCAAATTGTTTACCATTGGCAATTAACCCATCTACATCAATAACTGGGCAATGAGCACCAGGTTTTTTCATTTCTAACTCCATATATTTATCTTCCATGATTAAAATCCTCCATTATTATATTAAGCAACTTAGATTGCTTAATATATAGTATGAAAAATGTATTAATTTGTGAAAAAAACAAAAAAATGCTTGAAAAATGGATAAAATTATACTAAAATAAGTACATAAAATTTAATTCAAAAATCAAAAGAATTTAAAAAACAATGTATTAATTTTTGTATCAGGGAGAAAACTATTAAAAACGGAGGAATTCTATGAATAAAATTAATTTTGAAGAGTTTAAACGAGAATGTAAAAAATTACAAGGGAGAAATATTTGTATAAAAATAGCAAAAATAATAGAAACCACAAAAAAAATTAGTGATGCTCAAATTGTAATCAATAGCAATAGAATACTTATTTCCGGCGAAAATAGTAATGAAATCAATATAAATCCAAATTATATTTCAAATTTTTACCAAGAACAAGAAATGTTAAAATGTGAATTAGACAATTGGCTTGAAGTACTAATTTATGAGGTAAAAGAATAATCTCAAATTACTTGAGTTTTTCAGCAATCCCCTCGCATAAATTAATAAAGAGTTGCTTATTATTTTGCGGCAAAGTCGAAATTATTTTAGAAAAAGTAATATCACAATTATTAGGTGTAATGCCAAATAATAAATAATCCACATTTAAATCTAGAACACGAGCAAGGCTAGCTAAAGTTTCGATACTACATTTTGAAGTAGAGCGTTCAATTGCACCGATATAAGTATCAGTAACATCAATTTGTTCTGCAAGAGCCTCTTGCGTAAGGCCAAGTTCTAATCTTCTTTTTCTTATTCTTTTACCAATATCTTCAAAATTCATTGTAAACTCCTTTTAATTCTAATTCTAGTAAATTTTATATAAAAAATCGACAAAAATTAAGTAACTACTAGTATGAAATACGATTAATATTTTATAAAACATTAATAAAATAACCTTAAATGAGGAATATTTCAAGAAAATTACTAAAATATTACATTTGCGTTACAATAGTATTTGAGCAACTTATTTTGTTCATAAATGTTAGTTTTAAAATTAATTTCACATAAATTATATTCAAAACTATTGTAAACATAGCTAAAATATGTTAATATAAAGTAAAGCAACAGGTTTAACAACAGAAGAAATAAAAAAATTATAATCTAAAAAATTTGAAATATAAATCAAAAACAAAAATTAGAGTTAGCAATTTATTTTGTCGATAATTAGCGAAGAACAACCATTAAATTAAGAAAAAGCACAGAAAAAAGGACAAAGTTACTAAAAAACAAAATAAACTTTGTCCTTTTAGCAAGTCAAAAAATAAAACAGAAAAGGAAGAAAAAAATGAACCAAAAAAACGAAAAAGTAGCATTTCTAACTTTAGGGTGCAAAGTAAATCAATACGAATCAAATGCCATGGCACAAAAATTTTTAGAAGCAGGTTACGAAATTTGTACGACAGACCAAAAACCAGACATAATCATTGTAAATACTTGTACTGTAACCAATATAGCAGATAGAAAATCTAGACAAACCTTACGAAAAATGAAAGAAGAAAATCAAAATGCCATCATTGTAGCAGTAGGCTGCTATGTACAAGTAGCCCATGACAAAGTAAACCAAATAGAAGAAATTGATTTAAGTTTAGGAAATGCCGAAAAAAAAGAAATTGTTACGATTCTAGAAAACTATAAAAAAGAAAAACAAAAAAAATATCCCATCTTTGATATCAACCAAGAGAAAGAATTTTTAGAATTCGGAAATATAACCTATTCCGAAAAAACAAGAGCAACCATAAAAATACAAGATGGATGCAATAATTTTTGTACCTATTGCCTAATCCCTTATGCCAGAGGCAGAATTAGAAGTAGAAACAAAGACAACATAGTAGAAGAAGTAACTAAAATTTCTCAAAAAGGAATCAAAGAAATCATCCTAACAGGAATACACATAGCATCTTATGGAAAAGACTTTTCCAACAATTACCAATTAATTGATTTATTAGAAGAGCTAAATAAAATAGAAGGAATTCAAAGAATACGATTAGGTTCCCTAGAACCTACCATTGTAACAGAAGAATTTGCTAAAAGACTATCTAACTTAGAAAAAATCTGTAATCAATTCCATTTATCTATGCAAAGTGGCTGTGACGAAACCTTAAAAAGGATGAACCGAAAATACACGTGCAAGCAATTTAAAGAAGTTACCAACATCTTAAGAAAATATTTTAAAGAGGTAAACTTAACAACAGATATCATTGTAGGATTTCCAGGAGAAACAGATTTGGAATTTCAACAAACTTACGAGTTTTTAAAAGAAATTAAATTTTATAAAATGCATGTATTCAAATATTCGCCAAGAGAAGGTACACCAGCAGCTAAAATGCCAAATCAAATCGATGGAAATAAAAAAGAACAAAGAAGCCAAAAACTAATTGAACTATCCAACCAAAATCAAAATTGGTATCACAAAAATTATATAGGAAAACCAATAGAAGTTTTATGGGAAGAAGAAAAAGATGGTATTTGGTCAGGTTATACCAAAAATTACATGAAAGTTTGTATAAAAACGGATAAAAATTTAGAAAATCAAATGATTCATGTTATTCCAATAGAAGAAAAACATATGGTATTATGGGCTAAAAATTTTTCATCCTAAATCTTGCCAAAATAAGTTCCATTTGATATAGTATAAAAAAACAGAAGGAGGAACAAAAAATGACAGAAGCAGATAAAAATTTTATAGAAACTTGCAAAGAAATTCTAAAAAATGGCTATTCATCAGAAGGAACAGGTGTTAGAACCAGATGGGAAGATGGTAAAGAAGCTAACTACTATTCCATAGTAGGAGTAACCAACAAATATAATGTAGAAAAAGAATTTCCTATGATTACTTTAAGAAACAACACCAATACCGTAAAAAGAGCAATTGATGAAATTTTATGGATTTGGCAAAAAAAATCAAATCGAGTAGAAGATTTAAATTCACATATATGGGATCAATGGGCAGGAGAAGATGGAACAATCGGAAAGGCCTATGGCTACCAAATGGCTAAAAAATACGAATTTAAAACAAAAGATGGTATCAAAGAGATGGATCAAGTAGACTATATGCTATATTTACTAAAAAACGATCCAGCCAGTAGAAGAATTATGACAAACATCTTTGACTTTGCAGATTTAAAAGACATGAATTTAGAGCCTTGTGCCTTTGGAACCCAATGGCTAGTAAAAGAAGGAAGATTACACTTAATCTTAAACCAACGTTCCCAAGATATGCTTGCAGCAAACGGATGGAATACCATGCAATATGCCGCTTTGCTTTGTATGGTAGCTCAATGTGTAGGCTTAAAACCAGGAACTTTAACCCATAACATAGGAGATTGTCACATCTATGATAGACACATTCCATTAATCGAAAAATTAATAGAAGCAAAACCAATGGATGTTTCCCCAAAACTTGTTATACATAATCATACTACCAACTTCTATGATTTCAAAGTAGAAGATTTTGAAATTCAAAATTATGACCACAATAAAGATATTAAATTAGGAAAAATACCAGTAGCTATATAATAAAATAATATTTTTAAGAATCGAAAAACAAAAGGAGTAAAAAAATGTTAAGTATTATTGTTGCAAAATCTAGAAATAATGCCATTGGAAAAGATAATCAGTTACTTTGGAAAATATCAGATGACCTAAAAAGATTTAAAGCATTAACTACAGGTCATACCATCATTATGGGAAGAAAAACTTTTGAATCCTTAGGAAGAGTTTTACCAAACAGATTTCATATTGTTCTAACAAGAGATGAAAATTACAAAATCGAGGATGAAAATGTAAAAATTGTAAATAATATAACTGAAATCGATAGCCTAATAAAAGATGAGAAAGAAAACTTTGTAATAGGTGGAGCACAAATCTATGCCAGTTTAATTGGTAAATGTCAAAAATTATATATTACACAAATTGATCAAGACTTTGTAGGAGATAGCTATTTTCCAAAAATAAAGGAAACAGAATGGAATTTAATTGAAAAAATAAAAGGTCCCAAAGACGAAAATGATTTTGAATATGAGTATTTAACTTATGAAAGAAAAAAGGTATAAAAAAATAATTTCAGAATATATATAATACTAAATTAAGGAAAGGGAGAAATGAATGGAATCAATAGAAAAAAATACCCCTATGTTTAGTATTATAAAAGGAACCCTAATAGCCTTTTTAGTTACCATAATTGCACTTGCCATTTTTTCCGCATTGCTGGTATATACCGATTTATCAGAAGAAACGATACAACCTGTAATTATAACAGTAACAGGTATTAGTATATTAATTGGAAGTTCAATTGGAACCAAAAAATTAAAGAAAAATGGATTAATAAATGGTGCTATCATTGGAATTTTATATATTCTAATGATTTATATATTATCGAGTGTACTAAATTCAAATTTTGCCATTAATGTAATGTCTATCATCATGATTGGCGTTGGACTAATTGGAGGAATATTGGGGCGGTATCATAGGAGTAAATACAAAATAATTAATCATTAAAGTAAGGAAAGGGCTATGGAAACATAGCTCTTTATTTTTACTTTTAAAACTGTTGACATTTTAAAAACTATGTAATATAGTATTAAAAACTAGATTAAAGGAGAACATTTATGAAAAGAATAAAATTAGATGATAGAAAATTACCAACTTATACCAAAGGAGAAGAAATTTTTAATATGACATCACACATCTGTGGAGCAGCACTTGGAATTGTAGCCCTAGTTTTATGTATTATATTTGCAGCCATACACAATAATCCATATGGAATTGTTGCCAGTTCCATTTTTGGGTTAACCATGATATTATTGTATACGATGTCAAGTATATATCATGGGCTAAAACCAAACTCAAAGGCTAAAAAAGTATTTCAAGTACTAGATCATTGTTCTATATTTCTACTAATTGCAGGTTCTTATACACCATTTGCCTTATGCACATTAAGAGAAATCGATACCAGTACAGGTTGGTGGATATTTGGCATCATTTGGGGAATGGCAATTTTAGGGATTATCTTAAATGCCATTGACCTAAAACAATTTAAAATATTTTCTATGATATGTTATTTAACAATGGGATGGTGCATTATATTTAAAATAAACTTAGTAATTGGCAAACTAGGTTGGGAAGGTTTTACTCTTTTATTAGCAGGAGGCATTATTTACACAATTGGCGCGGTACTTTATGGAGTTGGAAAAAAGAAAAAATATATGCATTCTGTATTTCATTTATGTATATTTGCAGGAAGTTTGTTACATTTTCTTTGTATTTTATTATATGTAGTTTAAAATTTACGATTGTTGTTTTACAAAATTATAATTTGTGCTATCATTTACAATTAAATTTCCATCATAAACAGTAGAGTTTTCAGTAGATAAAGGTATGGTTAAAATCACAGGACAAGTAAACTTTTCATCCAAATGATTGGTAATGGTAATCAAAAAGCTCAACTTACAAGCGATGGAATTTAGAGTGATACTGCAATTTTTAAGTAAACTTCCATCATAAGAAATATTGGATATCGCATCTGTTAAAGTATAATCAGATTTGATATTAGAATTCACATAACATAAAGTAATCGGATTAGCACAATTGTTGTATAAAATTGGCTGTGAATAATCGATTTCGTCTTCGGCAGAAGTAGTAAAATCTAAAGTATTTTCGATTTTATTTGCTTCATCATATTGACTGGTAGTAAAGTCATTTAGATTTTTAAAATAAAGATTTGGTGTACCAACAGAAGGAGATAAACTAAATTGAATGTCAGATAAATTTACACTTTTTAAAGTGTTTTCGGCAGTAAAATTTCCATCTGCATGATTGTTAATAAAAAGGGCAATATCAGTATATTGGTATAAATTAGAGATGGTAAACGAAGAGTTAGAATTTATTTCAATATTGGCATTGGCACTACTAAAATATACGATTTTATTAATCGAAAAAGGGGAAGTACTAGTAAAGCTATATACATTATCCATAGCAATAGAAGAGGAAAGGCGCTTTTCCATCTCTCTAATTGCCAAAAAACTTAAAACAACTAATAAAATAAAAAATAAAATCAGTAAAATATAAAAAATAATTTTTTTCTTACGCATTTTTCTTAAGCTTTATTAGTAGACTACCTACTAATTTAAGCTTCCTCCCTTCTATCATGGCAAGCCTTAAGCAAAAAAATATAGGCTTTTTTATTCCAATTATCGAAATCTTTTGTATTATTATATTAAATAATAGTATAAATTATTAATAAAGTCAAGAAAGTTGTGTCAATTCCCTTGCATTAAAGCAAAAAAGAATATATAATAAACAAAGTTTAAATATCTGTAAAAAATAGGAGGTTTCTAGAATGAAAATTTTATTAAAAAATGCAAGAGTAGTCGATTACAAAAACAAGCTAGATGGAAAAATGGACATTTTACTAGAAGATGAAAAAATACAAAAAATAGCAGAAGAAATAGAAGAACAAGCAAACCAAGTCATAGATTGCACAGGTTACATCATCATACCAGGAATGATTGATATGCACTGTCATTTAAGAGAGCCGGGATTTGAACATAAAGAAACCATTGAAACTGGTTCGAAAAGTGCTGTTGCAGGAGGTTTTACAACCATATGCCCAATGCCAAATACAAAACCAGTACCAGACAATGTGGAAACTTTAAAAGGAATTATAGAAAAAGCAAAACAAGTCAATCTATGTAATGTATTGCCATTTTCTGCTATAACGAAAGGGGAACTAGGAGAAGAGCTAGTAGATTTTAAAGCCATGAAAGAAGCTGGAGCAATTGCCTTTTCGGACGACGGAATTCCTGTTGTAAATTCAAAAGTAATGAGAGAAGGTATGTTAAAAGCAAACGAAGTAGGTTCTTTTACCTCAGCACACTGTGAAGAAAAATCCGTTGCCAAAGGAGCCATAAATGCAGGCACTATTGCCGAAAAACTAGGGGTAGAAGGAGTTTTGCCAGAAGCAGAAGAAATCATGGCGGCAAGAGATATTGTGCTTGCTGAAACCAACCATATTCACGCCCATATATGTCACATCAGCACAAAAACCTCCAAAGATATGATAAGAGATGCCAAAAAAAGAGGGGTTCAAGTTACCTGTGAAACTTGCCCACACTATTTCTCTTTAACAGTAGAAAAGGTACTAGAAAAAGGTGTAAATGCCAAAATGAACCCACCGCTAAGAGAAGAAAAAGATAGACTTGCGATTATAGAAGGGCTAAAAGAAGGAACCATCGATGCCATCATAACAGATCATGCGCCACATGCAGAAGAAGAAAAAAACAAAGGATTAGCCACAGCGCCGAATGGCATTATCGGATTTGAAACTGCTTTATCTTGTGAAATTATGAATTTAATTGATACAGGAGACCTAACCTATGATGATTTAGTAAGAGTAACCTCATATAATCCTGCTAAATTACTAGGTTTAGAAACAAAAGGAGCTATAGAAGAAGGATTGGATGCGGATTTAACTATATTTGATCCAAATAAAGAATATGTTTACACAAAAGATATGGTTGTATCAAAATCCAAAAATTCTCCATTTATTGATGAAAAAATGAAAGGTAAAGTTATGTATACGATTGTTGGAGGAAGAATTGTATATCAAAGTGAATAGATTGGATATAGAAGTTGTGTAAAGAAAACAAGAAAGGAAGAGACAAAATGGAACATAAAGTAATACCAATTACGGTATTAACAGGATATTTAGGAGCTGGTAAAACTACCCTTTTAAATCACGTGTTAAATAACCAAGAAGGCTACAAAGTAGCAGTTATTGTAAATGATATTGGAGAAGTCAATATTGATGAAAAACTAATCAAAGATGGGGGCTTTATCCAAGAAGAAGACAAAGGAAATGTCGTACCACTATCGAATGGATGTATATGTTGTACGTTAAAAGAAGATTTGATGAATCAAATTGTAGATATTATAAAAACCAAAAAATTTGACTACATATTAATTGAAGCAAGTGGAATTTGTGAACCAATGCCAATTGCACAAACGATAACCCTATTATCAGAGTCCACTACACAATATGGTTTACCAAAAATTTGTCGATTAGACAATGTAGTGACTGTAGTAGATGCACTTCGTTTAGCTACCGAATTTGGATGTGGAGATTATTTGGTAAAAGAAGATTTAGAAGAAGAAGATATTGAAAATTTATTAATTCAACAAATAGAATTTTGCAACATCATCGTTTTGAATAAAGTAGACGAAATACAACCAGAAGAGTTAAACAAGGTGAAAGCCATTATCAAAAAACTTCAACCAACAGCCAAAATCATCGAAACGAATTTTGGTAAAGTAGATGTAAAAGAAATCATCGATACCAATAATTTTGACTTTGAAAAAGCTGCAAGTTCCGCAGGATGGATTCAAGAATTAGAAAGAGATGATAATGAAGAAGATGAAGGATTAGAAGAAGAACCGACTCATCACCACCATGATGAACAGGAAGAGGAGCATCACAAACATCACCATCATCACCATCAGCATGACGAGGGAGAAGCGGAAGAATACGGAATTTCAACATTTGTTTATACATCCAGAACACCTATGAAAGAAGCAAAATTCAATGAATTTGCAAAAAACTTACCAAGAAATATCATTCGCTGTAAAGGTTTAGTTTGGTTTGCAGAAGACAACGAAATGTCTTATCTGTTTGAGCAAGCAGGTAAACAACTATCTCTTTCAGAAGCAGGGTATTGGTTAGCTACAGCGCCAAAAGAAGAATTAGAAGAAATGATAAAGCAAAATCCAGAAATCATGAACGACTGGGATGAACAAGTAGGAGACAGAATTACTAAATTAGTTTTTATCGGACAAGATATGGACAAAGAAAAGATAAAAAAAGAATTGAAAGAATGTGAATAAATTTTGCAAAGGGGACAGACCCTTTTGCAAAAGGGTCTGTCCCCTTTGCAAAATTTATTCA
>CALXRH010000119.1 GCA_944390625.1 uncultured Clostridia bacterium | reverse complement strand
AGGTGTATGAGCAGGACCTACACCGAACAATTACGAAATTCCTTGCTTATCTATTATTTTTTCAAAATTAAAATAAGAAAAAATCGCTTTTAATTCAGAAGCAAAAATAAGCCCCTGATCAAATTCGGTATAAAAAAATGGTTTTACGCCAAAATGATCTCTTGCCATAAATAATTCTTCTGTTTTAGAATTCCAGATGGCAAAAGCAAAGATACCATTTAAATGATTGACAACATCTTTTCCATAGTGTATGTAACTTTTTAAAAGAACCTCCGTGTCAGAATACCCAAAAAACGTAAATCCATTTTCTAATAAAGTATTTCTAAGTTCTTTTGTATTATAAATTTGCCCATTATAAACAAGTGCATATTCACCAAGAGAAAATCTTTCTACCATAGGTTGTTTACCACCTTGTGGGTCAATAACAATTAGTCTTTTATGACCAAGAGCCACATGTTTATTTAAATACAGCCCTTCTTCATCAGGTCCACGCTTAGCTAAAGTTTGAACCATTTTATTTAAAATATTTTTTTTATTTGGTAAATCTTTTTTATAATTTACAAAACCAACAATTCCACACATAAAAACCTCCTATTAATAAAAGTATATGAAAGAGATTTTTAAATGGTGTCAAAGAAAAAACTTGAAAAAAAAGCTAAAATATGTTAACATAATGCAGAAAGAAAAATTTGTAAAAAAGGGGAATGAAAAATGAATTTAAATTCTTTAACACAAACCGAAATACAAGAATTAAAACGATATGTTGAAGCTAGAATCGATAAAAAGGATAAATCGGTTCAAATATTTTTCCAAGAATTAGAGGAAGGTAAGTTAAAAGCAAAAAATGTGGAACCAGAAGGATTAGACTTTATTTATGAAGGATTAACGGAATTAACAGAAGAATGGTTAAAAATGAGAGAGAAAAAACAAAACCAAGAAAACGAAGAAATTAATTTTGAAGAAGGGATACATCTTTTGAAAAAAGGAAGACAATTCAGAACCACCATTCAACAGATGAGGAAAGTAGAAAAAAAACCGGAAAATTTTAATTTAACAAGTCACGATATAGAACATACGCAAAGAGTCATTCTTAATGTAAGTGTATTAATGGAAATGTTCACAGAATTAACCGATCGAGAAAAAGAAATGATACGAAAGGTAGCAGAACTTCATGACCAGGGAAGAATACATGATTGGGAAGATGACCAACATGGCGAAAAATGTGTACAACAACTAACCCATGAATTAGATAATTTTTTACCAGAAGAACAAGAGTTGATTAAATTTTTAATTATTCAACATTGTAAAAGTAAACAAGAAAATGAAAGAGTTTTACAAACATTAGATAAAAGTAAGTGCGATCGATATCGTAAATTTCTAGGCTATATAAAAGATGCAGATAAATTAGACAGGGTAAGATTTTTAGGTGGGCAAGATGCATTAGATCCGACACGACTTACCAATGATGCAGCAAGAAGATTGATAAAATTTGCACAAGAATCTTTGGTACAATTTAAGCAAATTGCTTCCATGAGTGGATTAAAAACGATACATACTTTATTTAGAAGAGATTTAGTTTTTTCACAAGGAGAATTCGGAGAGGAACTTGCCAATAGTGTAAAACAATTATTAATTCGTAAAGGTTATCCAGAAAGAAGTCGAAACATCAATTTAAATCGAATAATGGCATCACCACAGGAACAATTTATAAAAGGAGAATATATCTATTTACTACGCGGTGGAAGACGTGAGCAAATGAGTGGATTTTATGCCTATCCATATTGTACAGAAAAAAAGAATCTAGCTCAATATTGTCAAGAACATCCTGAAATAGCAATAGAAGAAATAGCAGAAGAACAAACCGATAAAGGGAAATGTTGGTTTATTTCAGCAACAACAAGTTTACCAGTTACTACCAGGTTTGCAAGAGGCAATGACGCAAATCGAGACGAGAAAGGTAGTGTATATATTATTAAAATAAAAAAACAGAAAGCTTATAGGCGATCACCATTTAACTACCAAGGGACAAATCCTTTTCAATTACTGAAAGTTGGAATGGATGAAAATGAATATTTAATACCAGATTATGTTGCACCAGAAGAAATTATAAAAGAATTTGAATATGATGATTATTTAGGAATATATCGATATCTTACGGAAGAAATCGGCTTAGACTTAAAACCAGAAGATTTAGATATAAAGGGAGGAATGAAAAAACAAGTGATAGAAAAATACTTATCTGAAAATATCCTAAGAAGAAAAGAAGAAGAAAAAGTAAACCAAGAATGGGAAAAAAATGAAGCAGCTCAAATAGGATATAAAATATTTCAAAAAATGATGAGAGAAATGGGGGATTAGAAGTTACGATTAGATTTGATAAAAATTTTTGGCACATAGGTTGACAAAAGCAAAAAAAGAATGTATAATCTTATGGTGTGAAAAAAAGATGAGAATATGGATATAACACATATATATTTCGTTACAAGAGGAGGGAATAAAAATGGCACAACCAAAAAGAAGATGGTCAAAGGCTAGAACACGTAGCAAAAGATCAACCTGGAAATTAGAAACACCAAAATTTGCAAAATGCTCAAATTGTGGTGAATCAGTATTACCACACACATTATGCTCAAACTGTGGATACTATGATGGAAAACAAATTGTAGTAAAAAAAGACAATAATGAGTAATCATCCATCAGAGAGGAGAAAATAATGCAAATAGTAAAAGGTATATTAATTGTAATTTATTTTTTAGTATGTTTAGCTTTAATCATACTTGCCATGGTACAATCTAAAGAAGATGCAGGGCTATCTTCAACCATAACTGGAACATCAGCAAATAACTTCTTTGAAAAAAATAAAGGAAACACCAAAGAAGGCAAGCAAAAAAAGTGGACAGTTATTTTAGGAATCGTTCTTGTTGTGCTTTGCATTGCTTTAGGAGCTATCTATTCAATTTAACAATAATAGAGAAAAAGTAACCTAATATAAATTTAAGTGAAAGTTAATAACTTTTCGTTAAGTTTATATCAGGTTATTTTTGATTATATTATATTTAATTATACTACTTAAATAAATCTGAATGGGAACCAATAGCTAATAGTAATAATATTAACTCTTTGTTATTTTTTTTGTATTCTAACAATACATCAGGTTGTATATGACATTCCCATATACCGATTACTTTTTGGAGTTAATAAATGATTCTGGTATTTTGCGGGTAATAGCTCATTATTTATTAACAGTTTGATGACTTTTTCAAATTCATCTTTTTTAAAGTTTGGTTGTTTGCTTATTTTAGCATATTGCTTTTTAAATTTGTTAGTTAATTGAATATCGTATACTCTATCCATTTTCTAGTTCCTCCATTAATTCAGCAACAGAATGATATTTTTTATAATTTTCAGGGTTTTTCTCTATTTCTTCAGATTTTGCTATTGCTTCTGACATTTCATCATTAAATTGGGGTGTTTTTATTTAAAAAGGTATTACAGAAGTAAGGATAATTTGTTTTAAATAAATATTAATAGCTTCAGTAGTAGTGAGACCTAAGGTACTAAGAATTTTTTCAACATCTTTTTTTACTTTTGGATCTACTCTAATATGCATAGAACTTGTTTTAGGCATAAATTCTCACCTCCATATTTTTAATTTATAAGAATATTGTAGCACAATTGATACACAATGTCAACATATATTATAATATATTATTATTTTCAAAATATGTGATTTTATTCATATTAATAATATGTAAACTCCAAAAGATGGATTTTACTAATTTAATCCAATTGCTTTTTCACCATATCTGCTACAATACCACAAATGATAAATTCTACCAAAAAATAACTACTTAATTTTAAGATCGTTAAACCTAATTCATATAAGAAAAAACTATGTACCGTAAACAAATAAAAAGAAAGTATCAAAATAGCAACTAGTGAGATTCCAATACAAATTTTTATTCCGATTTTCATAATTTTTAAATCTAGTTCATCTAAATTATTAAATAAATTTTTTAAGAATTTCATAAAATCAAAACCTTTCTATCAAATAGATTCACATAAATATGTTAACATAAAATTAAAAAGAAAGCAAAGTAAAAATATTCAAAAAATACCATATTCTACTTGACTTGAAAAGAAAAAACTACCAGTTCGAATGGCAGTTTTAATTTTTTGAGATAAATACAATATATAATATAAAAATTTTTCAGCCAAAGATTTTTAAGTCTTTGGCTGGATTACATTTCTATTCAGTATCTAAGTACTGGATTACAATGTAATAATATTATATGCAATAAATTATAATTTATAATAAAAACGATAGTCGTTAGACTATCGGATTGAAATGATTACGTTGCTTTTGCAACGGATTACAATGTTTTTATTAATTTAATTATATCACATTTCATGCAAAAGTCAATGTTTTTGAAAAAACTTATTGCCATTTGGTCAGACGATAATATTTTTGCATAGAAAAATTTATTTTGTTCCAATCATTTAAAGTAATTTTTACTAATTTTCCCTTCAATCGAAAAGGACTAATTATTCTTAACTTACTGATATTTCTTAGCTGCTCAATTAAAACAGTTGAATTTTGGTTTTCTAAGTCTATATGGTACCATCTAGTATCGTTTATTCTTTCAGATGTTAAAGGTAATATAGTACAGACAGAGGATTCTTTTTTAGTTTTTGCAACTAATACGGGTCTAATCTTATTTTGTTCACTACCAATATTAATTCCTAAATTACACCAATAAATATAATTATTAGTAATAGCAAAAGAAGGTATTTTTTTAGTAAATTTAATTTTTGCTTTATCTTTTGTCCATATAGCATATTCTAATGCTAAATCATCAGTGACATTTTTTAAAATATCCTTTGTAGTATCAAATTGTTTGTTAATTTTATCATACATAAGCAATCACCTCATTTTTATAGTATAACATATTTTAATGCAAAAGTAAACAAAAGTTTGCATATTTTTATAATAATTTTAAAATAGATTTTAATGAAATGATACAATAATTTTTGAAAAATGAAAAAGCTCTAAAACGATTTGTGAAAAAGCTTTTTAGAAAAAATAATATTTAACAAAATGGGAAAATAAAGTAAAAAAATTCAAAAAATACCATATTCTACTTGAAACTTAAAATACAAAATGATACAATAACAAAAAAATCGTAAGGAGGAAACGGAAAATGGCAATATTATTACCAGGTGGAGCAGGATATATAGGAAGTCATACGGCTGTAGAATTATTAAACCAAGGAAAAGATATAGTTATAATAGATAATTTCTCGAATAGTAATATAAAAGCGCTAGAAGCAATCAAACAAATAACAGGAAAAGATTTTAAATTTTATGAAATTGATTATATGGATAGAGAAAAGCTAGAAAAAGTTTTTGAAGAAAATGAAATCGAAGCAGTTATCAACTTTGCAGGATATAAGGCAGTTGGAAAATCCGTAAAAGAACCATTAAACTATTATTATAACAATGTATCAGGAGCAATTATTTTATTGCAAACAATGGAAAAATATGGTGTAAAGAAATTTGTATTTAGTTCGTCAGCAACCATATATGGAGAGCAAGCATCACCAAAATATGTAGAAACCATGGAAAGAAAAACAGCATCTAGTCCCTATGGCACCACTAAAATTATGATAGAACAAATATTAGAAGATATGTATAAGGCAGATCCTACATGGAAAATATCAATCCTAAGGTATTTCAATCCTGTTGGAGCACATGAGACAGGATTACTTGGAGAAAATCCAAATGGAATACCTAATAATCTGATGCCTTTTATACAAAAAGTAGCAATCGGAGAATTAAAAGAATTAACCATATTTGGAAACGACTACAACACACCAGATGGAACTTGCCGAAGAGATTATTTACATGTAGTAGATTTAGCGATTGGCCATATAAAAGCATTAGAAAAATTAGAAAAATCCGATTATGGAGTATATGTATACAATTTAGGTACAGGGTCTCCTGTCAGTGTATTAGAATTGGTAACTACCTTTATGAAAGTAAACAATATAGAGGTGCCATATCGATATGGAGCAAGACGTGCCGGCGATTTAGATGAATTTTATGCAGATCCAACCAAAGCAGAAAAGGAATTAGGTTGGAAAGCAACAAAAACAGTTGAAGATATGTGTAGAGATTCATGGAATTATATTCAAAAAAATAAACAATAACTAGCTGACAATTTTCGATAGGTAGAGAGGACTTTTTTAAAATGAAGGCAAAAATAAACTTATTAAGAGCAATACTAATAATTTTGCTAATAGCATTATTTTCAACCATATTTAATTTTTCAGGTCAAGATGGTGAAAAATCCGGAAGTTTAAGTAGAGAAATTACGGAGAGTGTAACAAAAGACATCAAAAAAATACAACAATTAGAAACCAATAAAAAAGAAGAAGTTTTAGATGCGGTAGAACATTTTATTAGAAAATTAGCACATTTCTCACTTTATACACTAGTTGGAATCTTAGCAATGAGTTTAATGAGCACATATCATTTAAAGAAAATAAAAAAAATGGGGATCAGTTTGGGAATAGGAGTATTATATGCGATTTCAGATGAAATTCATCAATCTTTTATTCCTGAC
>CALXRH010000118.1 GCA_944390625.1 uncultured Clostridia bacterium | reverse complement strand
GAAAGATTTAAAAGGCAGGATGAAAAATTTAAAGAGCAAGATGAGATGTTTAAAAGGCAAGAGGAAAGATTTAAAAGACAAGATGAAAAATTTAAAGAGCAAGATGAGATGTTCAAAAGGCAAGAGGAAAGATTTAAAAGACAAGATGAAAGATTTGAAAAACAAGATCAAAAATTCAACGAGTTAACAGAAAAGATTGAGAATAGAGATGATTTGCTAATGACACTAACCAAAGAAGTAGCTTTGCTAAGAAAAGAAATGAATCAAAAATTCGAAAAAATCGACAAAGAATTCGAAAATATTTACAAAGAGTTTGAATATATTTACAAAGAGTTCGAATATATGAAACAAAAGTTTAAAGACATCGAAAAAGAACTAGAACGTCAAAGACAAAATACAGCAAGGCTAGAAAATAATGTATTAGATAAAATATCAGCACTATTTGATGTAAGAGAAATGAATAATGACAAATTCAAAGAACACGAAGAAAAATTCATTTCAATTGAACAAACATTAGACTGGTATAATCGAAGAATGCTAAAATTAGAAAAAAACAGACATTAAACAAATCAATATAAAAAAGCTCTAAAAAGTAGTAAATAAATCAAAACAAGAAATGACATAAATACTAAGATTTAGGGCTTTTTTTGCATTCCAAAAATAACCAGAGAACAAATTGTAAATTTTTCGTAAATACCCTTGAAAAAAAAAAGAATTATTGTTATGATAATAGAGATTGAATATAGAATTGCAAATAAAAGGAGAAACTTGTAAAAATGATAGAGTTCAGAAACGTCACAAAAATATATGATACAGGAACAAAAGCTGTAAAGAATGCAAATTTTTTAATTGAAAAAGGAGAATTTTGTTTTTTAGTTGGAACATCAGGTAGTGGAAAATCAACCCTTATCAAATTAATCTTAAAAGAAGAAGAAGCAACATCAGGAAATATTATCATAAATGGAAAAGATACCACATTTTTAAAACCAAGTAGAGTACCATATTTACGTAGAAGTATGGGAGTAGTTTTCCAAGACTTTAGACTTTTACCAGACAAAACGGTTTATGACAATGTAGCCTATGCCATGTATATTGTTCGTGCAACCCAAAGGCACATCCGTAGACAAGTTCCCATGGTACTTTCTTTAGTGGGCTTAAGTCAAAAAGCAAAAATGTATCCCAATGAATTATCAGGAGGAGAGCAGCAAAGAGTAGCCTTAGCCAGAGCCTTAGTAAACAATCCTTCTATGTTAATTGCAGATGAGCCAACAGGAAATTTAGACCCAGATACAGCATGGGACATTATGAATTTATTAAACGACATCAATATGAGAGGAACAACAGTAGTTGTAGCAACACATGCTAAAGATATTGTAGACAAAATGAAAAAAAGAGTAATCCATATCGAACATGGCGATATAATAAGAGATGATAAAAAAGGTGGTTATAATGAAATATAATGTATTAACCTATTTAATAGGAGAAGGATTTGAAAATATATTTAAAAACAAAAAGCAAGCAGCAACTTCTTTTGGCACCATGTGTGTCATCATGATATTTTTTGGAATATGCTTTATATTAGTTGGTAATTTTAACCATTTCATAAAACAAGTAGAATCAGAGCAGGGTATACAAGCTTACATACAAAATGATGCAACAGATGAAGAAATAACGCTTCTCGGCGAACAAATACAGGCCTTAGAAGGAGTGAACACCATAGAATTTGTTTCCAAAGAAAAAGCTTTACAACAAATGAAAGACCGATTAGGAGAAAAATCGTATTTATTAGATGGATATGATGAAAATAACATATTTCCAGCCTCTTACATAGTTACTCTTACGGATTTAACATTAACATCAAATGTTCAAGCTGAAATTCAAGAATTAGATAACATAAAAAAAATTACCAGCAGTGACCAAACCATATCTACATTAGTAAAAATAGCCAATGGAATAAAAATAGGAAGTTACATTATCATTGCAGCATTAATCTGTATAAGCATATTTATCATATCCAATACCATAAAACTTACCGTATATGCTAGAAGAAAAGAAATATCCATTATGAAATATGTTGGAGCTACCAATAGTTTTATCAGATGGCCTTTTATTGTAGAAGGAGTCATTATAGGAATTATCTCAGGCGCTATATCGTTAGCCATTATTACAGGTATTTATTTATTAATAGAGCAAAATATTGGATTTGTAGAATTTTTAGCTAATTTAGGATTAACCTTATTAGACTTTAGTGAAATGTTTAATTTAATATTAGTTGTATACCTAATTTTAGGAGTTAGAATAGGAGTATTGGGAAGTAGTTTCTCTATGAGAAAATATTTAAAAGTATAAACTTTTGTTTACAAAGGGTAAGCTTGAAAGGAGGTAGAAGTAATGCGCAAAGTTTACAAAATTATTATAATTAGTATATTAATTTGCGCCATTTCTTTTGTTTCTTATGCAGTAGACTTAAACGAACTACAAGATCAAAAAAGTGAAATTCAAAACCAAATCGAAGAAAGTAACACGCAATTATCAGACATAAATGAAGAGCTTACAGAAAATTTACAACAAATACAAAAATTAGATGAAAGTATTCAAACAACAGAAGAAGACTTAGAAGAATTAAATAAAAAAATTACAGAAAAAGAAGAAGAAATTGCAAAAATAGAAGAAGAATTAAAAACAATAACACAAAAATACAATACACAAAAAGAATTGTTAGATGCAAGGCTAATTGCTATGTATGAAGCCGAAAGTACGAATTACTTAGATGTTGTATTAGGAGCCGATAGTATATCTGATTTTATCTCGACCTATTATTTAATATCAGAGATAACATCTTATGACATAGACTTATTAGAATTAGTAGAAGAACAGAAAAAAGAAATAGAAGACAAAAATCTTCAATTGACCACGCAAAAAGAGGCTTTAGAGAAAGAAAAAAGAACCTCACAAATGACGCAAATTGCTTTATCCAACACAAAAATTTTAAGGGAAAATTATATTTCAAAACTAAATGAAGAAGAAAAATCTTTACAGGCAAAAATTGATGAATACAATAATCAAATCAATGCTATAGAAGCAGAAATAAGAAGTTTAGCAGCAACCATTAGTTTTGGAGAAGATTATCAAGGTGGGCCAATGCAATGGCCGATTTATGGTCATTATACCATTACATCAAATTATGGAATGAGAACCCATCCAATAACAGGAGTCTATAAGTTACATACGGGAGTGGATATCAGCGCTGGAATCGGAACCGATTTTACAGCAATGGCAAATGGAATTGTAGTAAAAGCTGAATATAATGCAGCTTATGGAAATATGGTGATTTTAGACCATGGGGGAGGCGTGCAAACACTTTATGCACATGGTTCACAAATTATGGTACAAGTTGGACAAGAAGTGAAAACAGGAGATGTAGTTTTAAAAGTAGGGTCAACAGGATACTCAACAGGACCACATGCTCATTTTGAAGTAAGAATTAATGGAACACCTGTAAATCCTTTAGATTATGTTTCCATACCGGAAGAATAATATAAACACGCAAAGAAAAGAAGAAAGAAGGAATTTGATTATGAAAAAAGGAATAAAAATACTAACAATAGGATTAATAATTGGAATGTTACTGACATACAATCATATAAGTATAGGAGCCTCATTAAATGATTTACAGAATCAGCAAACCTCTGTAAATGATAAAATAGAAGAGCAAGAAAAGAAATTAGAAGAAATAACAACTGAAAAATCAGAGGCATTAACAGCAGTAGAAAACTTAAATACACAAATTTCATCATATGAGAGTGAAATAGAAGAATTAGCAGAACAAATATCATCTTTAGAAACACAAATCCAAGAAGCAGAGCAAAAAATAAAAGAAGATGAAGAAAAATACCAAAAAGATCAAGAAGCATTAAATGAGAGATTAGTAACGATATATGAAAATGGGGAGATATCCTATTTAGATGTTTTATTATCTTCCAGTAGTTTAACAGACTTCATTTCAAGTTATTATATTGTATCTGAACTTACGACTTATGATACCGAAATTTTAGAAAAATTAGAAGCCGAAAAACAACAAATCGAAAATGAAAAAGTAGAAATGGAAGCAAATCAAGAAAAGGTAAAAACAGCCAAAAAAACACAAGAAGCCAAACAATCAGCTTTAAAGGTAGCAAAATCTGAAAAGGAACAACATGTATCGGAACTTTCAGAAGAAGAACAAAAAACACAAGAAGTTATAGAAGAATTAGAGCAAACTAACAAAGATATTGATAAACAAATCGAAGCAGCGCAAGCCGCAATTGAAAAGGCAAAACGAGAGGCCGCAGCAAAAGCAGAAGCAGAAAAAGCAAATCAAGGCTCATCATCCAATTCATCTGGCTCATCTACTTCATCAGGTACGCCAGGTTCAGAACAAAGTTCTTATGGATTTATTTGGCCAGTAAACACAAAATATCCTATAACAACGGGTTGGTATTATTCAAGCGGAAGCCTACATGGAGCTGTAGATTTTAGTGGTTCTGGAATTTCAGGAACCCCAATTTACGCAGTAGCAGATGGATATGTTGTAACTTCAACAGCTGTAACAGACGGAAAAGGAAATTATATCAGTTATGGAAATTACATATTAATTGCACATTACAACGGATTATATACATTGTATGCACATTGTAGTCAAAGAAATGTATCAGCAGGTCAAACCGTAACCCAAGGACAGGTAATTGGAACAGTTGGCTCAACAGGAAATTCATCAGGACCACATCTTCATTTTGAGGTACGTACGAGTCCTGGAAAATATGCAAATAGGGTAAGTCCATTTAATTATTTACCTTAAAAATAAGACAAAATCATTATAAATAAAAAGGAGGGGCTTCTGTAGGTTTCGTAAATCAACAGAAGCTAAAGATTATGAAAGAAGAAAAAAGACAGAAAATTTATAAATACATCATGCTAATTCTATTGACAGCATTTGTAACATTTATGATTACAGCATTTTCCATGTATACGTATTTTAACAATTCAGAAACAACATTAACAGACCTATCTAGTGGTTTTAGTACTGACTCAAGTTTGGAAAAATACTTAAAAAAAGTAAGAAATGTAATTAACAAATACTACTTATGGAAGGATGACATACAAGAAGAAAAACTAGAAATAGGAGCAGTAGAAGGCTATGTTTCGGCATTAGGAGATGAGTATACAGAATACATACCTGCTGATGAAATGGAAGAATATACAGAAAATATTACGGGTAATTTTGTAGGAATTGGAATCTATATGATTGCAGATGAAGAATCGGGAAGAGTAGTGGTTTATTATCCTATTCCAGAAAGTCCAGCGGAAAGTGCTGGAATCAAAGCAGGGGACCTTATTATAAGTGTAGATGGAACAGAATATACGGCAGAAGATTTTGACAATATTGCTGATTACATTAAAGGAGAAGAAGGAACAACGGTAAATATCGTAATAGAAAGAAATGGCGAAAGACACTCTTTTGACATCGTAAGAGAAAAAATAAATACCAATCCAATTACCATTGAAATGCTAGAAAATAACATAGGATATCTAAAACTACCAAGTTTTGATGAAGGAACGGCAGAAGATTTTAAAGCGAAAGTAGAAGAATTACAAACAGAAGGAGCACAAAAATTAATCATAGATTTACGCAATAATGGTGGAGGAATTGTTGAAGAAGCAACGGATATTGCAGATTTATTACTAGAAAGAGGAAAAACCATTATTTCAACAGTAGACAATCAAGAACAAAAAGAGGTAACTTTTTCCGAAAATGATCCAACTTTTACGATGCCTGTAATTGTTTTAGTTAATGAAAATTCGGCAAGTGCATCGGAAATCTTAGCTTGTAGCCTTCAAGACAATGAAAGAGCAACGATTGTTGGTACCAAAACTTTCGGAAAAGGAATTATTCAAACATTACTTTCTTTAACCGATGGCAGTGGTTTAAAAATAACAACAGAAGAATATTATACGCCAAAAGGAACGACTATCCATAATGTTGGAATTACACCAGATGAAGTAGTTGAACTTCCAGATACAGTAACGAGTATCTATGCAGTGGAGAGAGAGGAAGATACGCAACTTCAAAAAGCAACCGAACTTTTAAAAAATCAATAAAAAGCTATTTGTTTTTAGCAGATAGGGGAAGAAATAATGAATTTGCCAAATAAATTAACGATATTTAGAATATTACTTGTACCAATTATGGTAATCATACCTTATTTAAATATACAAGGAGAAACTTTAGGAATATCAAATTCCTATTTAATCATTGACCTTATATTTATCATAGCATCTATAACAGACAAATTAGATGGTAGTATTGCCAGAAAAAGAAATTTAGTAACCAACTTTGGGAAATTTTTAGACCCAATTGCAGATAAAATTTTAGTTTTAGCAGCACTGATTCTATTAGTAGATTTAGGAAAACTACCAGCATGGATTCCTATCATCGTATTATTTAGAGAATTCATTGTTTCTGGTTATCGACTAATTGCATCCCAAAATGGGGGGCAAGTAATTGCAGCATCTGTTTGGGGAAAATTGAAAACCGTAACACAAATGATTGCTATCATATTAGCCTATATCGATATTGGTGTATTTTTCGAATGCTTTACAGGAGAACTTACAGGAATCAGGTTTGCAATCAACTTATTTGCAACCATTATGATGCTTCTATCTGTTATAGCAACTATATTTTCAGGAATCGATTATTTGAAAGGTGGTAAAGATTTACTAAAAGATAAATAGAAAGTGGAACTAAAATAGAAAATCTAAATAACGACAAAAGGAAATAAGAAGATAAGTAGAGGTGATAATATGACAATAAAAGCACTATTAAACCAAGCAGTCATTATGTTAAAAAACGAGAATATCGAAGCACCAAAAAACAAAGCAAGAATCTTATTACAAGCAACATTAAAAAAATCAAGAGAATACCTAATGATTTATGATACAAAAGAAGTCACCGAAAACGAAAGAGATAACTACATAAAAAATATTAAAAAATTAATTTCCGGAATTCCACTTCAATATATAACAGGAAAACAAGAATTTATGAAATTAAACTTCCTAGTAACAAAAGATGTATTAATACCAAGACCAGATACAGAAATTCTAGTAGAAGAAGTAATCAACCTAGCAAACAACATAAAAAATCCAATTCTATTAGATTTATGTACAGGAAGTGGAGCAATTGCTATATCTTGTGCTAAATACATAAAAAATACACAAATTTATGCAACAGACATAAGTCAAAAAGCTCTTGAAATTGCAAAGAAAAATGCAGAATTTAATGGTGTAAAAAACAATATTGAATTCTTGGAATCTAATTTATTTTCTAAAATAAAAGAACAAAAATTTGACATCATCGTTTCCAATCCGCCTTACATAGAAACAGATAACCTA
The DNA here is from genome assembly GCA_944390625.1 of uncultured Clostridia bacterium. Lineage (GTDB taxonomy): Bacteria > Bacillota > Clostridia > TANB77 > CAG-508 > CAG-269. The sequence continues at coordinate 3,721 of CALXRH010000118.1, read as the reverse complement.
AAAACACTTCCAAAAGATGTGCAAAACGAACCAAAGATAGCATTAGATGGAGGAAAAGACGGGTTGGATTTTTACCGAAAAATAGCAGAAAATGCTTATCAATTTTTAAACAGGCAAGGATATTTGTGTTTAGAAATTGGCTATAATCAAAAACTCTCTGTTTACAAAATTCTGGAAAATCAGAAAAGATATATTAATATTTATAGTAAAAAAGATTTGTGTGAAAATGATCGAGTTATGGTAGCACAAATTGGGTAAATTCATTTTTCAGTATAATTATCAAAATATTTGCCACAATAAAATATAAGCAATTCTAAAAAATTGCCCAAAATTTAGAAAGGTGGTAAGAAAAATGAAAGTAAATGAATGCATGTGTCAAGATGTATGTTTTGTAAAACCAGATTGTAAAGTTTACGATGCAGCCAGAATTATGAACGAAAATCATATTGGATGTATTCCAGTATGTGATGATAACAAAAGTGTTGTAGGACTTTTAACCGATCGAGACATTGTCTTAAGAACCGTCGCTTGTGACAAAAATGCCAAAACAACCCCAGTAAGTGAAATCATGACAACCAATGTATGTACTTGTGGATGTGAAGAAGATATCAATCAAGCACAAAACCTAATGGCTAAAAATCAAATCAGAAGAGTACCTGTTGTAGACAGCCAAAATAAAATGGTAGGAATTTTGACATTAGGAGACCTAGCACACAATGGAAAACAATTAGGTGAACACAACTTTTCGGCAACAGTAGAGAATATTTGTGATTGTAAAGGAACTATAAAAAACTATTGTTAGAAAATCAATAAACATCATCTTAAACTTAAATTTAGCAAAAAAATAAAAAAATAATCATAAAAACAAAACCTTCTAATATAATTATAATAAAAACGAGACGAAAGTAATATTTATTACTAGAAAACTCAAGATTTATAATTATATTAGGAGGTTTAATTTATGGAAGTACAAGTAAGCAAGGAAAATATATGTATTAACAAATTGGTGGCAGAAAAAAAAGAATTAATTTTTATACAAAATGATATGATTGTTCCAGATTCCAAGCCAGATATTTTAAATACAATCAATGTAAGTGGAAATGTCTGTATCTACAAAAAGGATGTATCAGATGACAGAGTCAAAATCGATGGTAGTATTAATACCTATATTATGTATTTACCAGATAGTAAAGAAGATAACTTAAGGGCACTAAATTGTAATTTGGATTTCTCGGAAAATATAGCTGTTCCAGGAGCAAAAGAAGGAATGATTTTGGTGACCCAATGTGTCATAAAAGATATGGAATGTAAAGTAATCAATGGCAGAAAAATTAATATAAAAGCAGGAGTAGAATTTTGTATAAAAATGTATTCCAATGAAGAGGTAGAAATCATAGACCAAATTAACAATATCAAAGATATTCAAACATTACAAGAAAATTTTAATGTAAATTCTTTAGTGGGAAACGGAAAAACATCGGTTTATGCAAAAGATACCTTTTCTATTGAGTCACAAGACGAGCTTGCTGAAATTCTAAAAGTGGACATCAATTTAGTAGACAAAGATATCAAGCTTAGCTACAATAAAGTACTAGCAAAAGCAGAAGCTGAGATAAAAATTATGTATTTAACAGAAGATAACCGAATCGGAAGAGTTGTAGGAAAGATTCCGGTAGTAGGTTTTATCGATATACAAAATATAGCAGAAGACAATATTTGTGATGTGAATTACGAGATAAAAAATATGCAAATTAGGCCAAATCCAGTAGAAGATCATTCTATCTACATAGAATTAGAAATAGAACAAAATTGTATGGCATTTGAAAAAAGACAAATTAACCTTATACAAGATTTATACAGTCCAACTACCAATTTAGAATTTTCACAAAAAAGAATTTCATCAGGAGCTGACAAATCTGAGATGACAAAAGAAATTACAATCAAAGATAAAGTACAAATTGCAGGATTAGAAGGAGGAAATCTCTTAGATGTAGAAGTTAAGCCAAATCTGGTAAATACGAATATAACTAATTCTAAAATAAATTATTCTGGAGAAATAAACTTAAATTTTATTTTTACAACAGAAAATTCCATCCATTCCAGAAATGCTAAAATTCCATTTGAAGTTTCAGAAGAAAACCCAGAAGGAAGCGACAAAATCAATGTAGATACTGATATTACCATTGGAAATACGACCTTTGAAGTAACAAAAGGAGGAGAAGTGGCTTGTGAAATGAATATGGAAATAGCAACAAACCTAAGTAAAAATATCGATATGAATCTTATTGACAACATAAATGTAGTAGAAGAATTACCAGAAGGAGAAGATGAAGACTATGATAGTTTAATTTTATACATTGTACAGCCAGGAGATACTTTATGGAAAATAGCCAAAAGATTCCATACAACCGTGGATGAATTAGTGAGAATGAATGGAATAGAAGATTCAAATCAAATAGCCATTGGGCAAAAAATTTATATACCAAAATTTAATCAAGTAAGGAAAGAAAATAGCGAAAATGCAAGAGAACAAGTCTTCTTATAAAATTTATTCAAGAAAAAGAGTCAAACTTTTTAAGCCAAAAAAATATACAAGGGTAAGTAGAGAAAAAAAACTCAAAATCTTTTATGTATTAGGTATCCTTACGATTACAATTAGTACTTATGTAATTTGCTATAAAGCAATTGACCCTATTTTTCAAGAAATCTGTTCCGATGAAGCAAAATCAATTGCTACTAAAATAACCAATGAGCAGTCTACTAAAGTAATGAGGGAGCATTCTTATGATGAAATGTTTACCATCCAAAAAGACGAAAATGGAAATGTACAAATGATAAATGCCAATATTTTTGCTATAGACGAAATAACGTCTGATATTGCTATTTATATACAAGAAGCATTAGAAAATTCAGAAACATCAAAAGTAAAACTTTCGATTGGAAGTTTTACAGGGATAAAAATACTGTCAGGAACAGGACCTGATATGAACATAAAATTATCATCAACAGGAGAGGTAGCAACAGACCTAAGGAGTGAATTCGTATCACAAGGCATTAATCAAACGATTCATAGAATTTATTTACAAATCGATTGTGCAGTCAATATTTTAACACCATTTAAAACCATAGAAGAAAGCATATCCAATCAGGTACTTCTTGCCGAAAATGTAATTATTGGTCAAATCCCAAGTACGTATTACAATTTTGAAGGAACCGATAGTGATCAAAGTAAATTAGAAATTATAAACTAGGGTAGCAGGAAGGCCCCTAAGTCTTTTGGTGGGGACAAGAAAGTGGTTCTAGCATAAATTTATTTCGTTCCTCGGTTCATTGCGTGCTTTAGCCCTTCTAAATAGAAAACAAACGAGCCTCTCGTTGCATTTTTCACGCTTCCTCATTTATTTTCTATTAAGAAGGGCTACAAGCACTCCAATCACATTCGTCACTACATAAATTTATGCTAGAACCACTTTCTTGTCCCCACCAAAAGACTTAGGGGGCTTTTTTGCTTAAATACTATCTAAGGCAAGTTCAATCATTTTAGTCAAACCAATTTCTCTTTCTTCTGATGAAGCGTGTTGCTTTTTAAAAGTAGAATCTACAACCGTCATAAGGCAAGTAGCTTGTTTCTTTAATTGATTCGCTGTATAGATAAGAGCAAAAGCTTCCATTTCTGAAGCAAGAGGATGAAAATCAGTTGGAATTCTTTTATAATATGCAT
>CALXRH010000117.1 GCA_944390625.1 uncultured Clostridia bacterium | reverse complement strand
TATGATATTTTTTCATCTGAATTGTTTTCAATGCGAATAGTAACCTTTACATATTCATATCCCTCTTGAGGTTTAATGAATTCGTTAGTTCCTTGTGTTTTCTCTACATTGACGATAGAATATGATATATCATTATAAGTTGCAGTTTCATTTTGAGCAAAATCTCTTTGACGATCTTCATCGCTTCCTCCTAATGCACCAGCTACAGCTACTATGATAATCACTAAGATAACTAAAAGAATTATTTTACTGACAATAGATGATTGCTTTTTCTTGCAATTTGGACAAATTTTAGCTTTAGCATCAATATCGCTTTTGCAGTATTTACATTTTTTAGTATTCAAATCTCACACCTCCTTTACACGCCTATTTATTAAAACACATATGTGTCTTAACCATTATTATCCTCTCCAAATTGCTTATCCATTTGTTTTCTTCTCTCAGTTATTATAGCTTTCATTATGTTTTTATCAGATTCGGTCAATATATCTTTGTTTTTGTTAAATAAAATGTCAAGTTCATCCGGGGGGGTATTTTTTTCTTCATTTTGAGTTCTGTATCTATAATCATATAAAGCCCTATCTTCAGGACTATCTCCATTTTTTTCGGCAATTAAATCAAGCGATTCATTTAATGCTTTTGTGTTAATTTCGTGCCATATTTTATTTCCGTCCTGATTTAAAGCTTTACATATATCAATAAATACTTTGTTTTTCATTCTTGCTAAATTATTTTCGTACTTAAAAAGCATTTGTCTTGATATAGAATTATTCATTTTTTTTACAACATCTTCAAGACTTAATCCGGATTTTTCACGATAACTTTTAATAGTTTCGGCAGCTACTTTGTTGAAAACAGAATCTATATTTTCGCTGCTAAAATAATTATCAGGATTTTTCATTTTTTCTCCTTTCAATTTATATTATAATTTAAAATAATAAAAAAATCAACAAAAATGTTAATTTTTTGGTTGACAGAAAAAAATAAATTTGATATACTTATTTTGTAAACGAAATAGTTTACAAAATTTAAAGAAAGGAGAGTCAATTTGGAAAAGAGAACTAGAGAAACATATTTTTATCCAAAGTTAAGAGGTAAAAGAAATGAGTTGGGATATTCGCTTGAGGACATGGCTAATTTATTAGGAATATCAAAAGATTGTTACTTTAGAAAAGAGAAAGGAAAAACTGATTTTTATCTATGTGAAGTACGGAAGATACTCTTGCTATTTAATATGAACTTTGAAGATATTTTTTTTACCCGCTCTGTAAACCAAAAGGTTGACAACGATAAACGTAATGGTGAGAGTAATGAGTAAAACATATTCGATATATGCGATTAGATGCAAATCAAACAATAAGTTATATATAGGTAGAACGACAAATCTTAAACAAAGGGTAAACAATCATTTTGATAACTTAAAAGGTAACTCCCATAAAATATTAGATTTACAAGAAGATTTTAATAAATATGGTATTGATAACTTTGAAGTTTATTTATTAGAAGAAAATATTGATTATACCGAAAGAAAAAAAGAATATGACTACATGAGAGAATATAACACCTTTAGTAAAGAATATGGATATAACCAAGGGGATTTGAAATCTAGCCAAAAAAAAGAAATTAAAATAATAAAGGAATTGCCGATAAATGTTTATAAATCTAATTGCAGCAAAAATCAAGAAATAAAAGAGGAGTAAGATATGAAATTAATTTTACATGATACAGGAAATAATGATGATTTTATGATTAAACTAGATGACACTATTTTTACAGGTAAAGATATAAAAGGGTACGAATTAAAAAGAAATGCGGATGGAAAAAATGAGTTAATTGTAATATTTTGTGTAAATCCAAAAGACATTATAATAAAAACTCAAACTTAAAGTCCGAGCCTAGTAATAATCGCTTGAGATGCGACTTGATAGATAATAGGTAATGACACACCAGTTAATTTAGATATTTTGGATTTGACTTCTTTCCAAATGCCATCGTCTCTAATGTTATCTAAAAACTGATGACAATTATAAGTCATGTTTGCAATATCGTAAGAACCATCCATGTAAAAATCTACGTTTAAATAACCCGCTTCTTGAAGTTTTTGGCAAGTGTAATAGATGTCATCATGAGAATATTTTTTTAATCTATTTTGGATATCTACGTCAGAAATAGTTTGATGGAGAATTAAATTTTCTTCAATATCCAACATTACATCTCTCACACAATCATGAATTAACTTCAAAATTATTCACCTCACTTTCTAACTCTTTATTATAAATTAGAAAGTAAGGTAAATCAAATATTTGTAGCTGTAACTACTTAAAAATCTCACGATAGAAAGAAGGTATAAACTTATGAAATATTACACAGTAGAAGATGTTATGGAAATAACAGGAACTGGAGAAAACAAATCTTATGAAATTATAAGAAAATTAAGGAAATCGTTTGAAAAAAAATATCCTGATGCAGTTAGCATTCAGGGAAAGATATTAAAATGGTATTTTGACGAAATGATGGGAATAAATGGAGGAGAACAAAATGAAACAGTTGAAGTTAAAAATATGGGTTAAAGATTTGTTATGGGGTTCTACATTTGGAATAATGATTTATTTAATCATCATATTTGGGTTAGCAATATGATAAAAAATAGCATAAAAAAAGAAAAATTAAGCACACAAAAAATTAATTTTTCTATCAAAAATTATAACAAAATTAATCAAAAATGTCAAATTAGGTGGTGTGATTCATGAACAACATTAAGTCATTTACGTTTTTTAAAAGTTATGCTGAGGCAATGGAAGAGTTAACAGAAAAAGAACAAAAAGAATTTTTACTAGCAATTGTCAAGTATGTTTTTTATGATAAAACCCCCGAATTTAAAGGAAAAATGAAACTAGCATGGGTTTTAGTAGAGCCAACCCTAACAAAATCCAAAAAAAAATCAAATCCAAATCAAAATGAAACCAAATGAAAATCAAATTGAAATCAAATCAAAACCATTTTCCTCTAGGAAAAGGAATAGGAATAGGAGATGGATATGGATAAGGAGAAGGAGTGTGTGTTAAATATATCTATATTCGATAGTTATTATAAGATGCTCTTATTAAATTACAACAAAAAGCACACACAATCTTTATACAAAATGTACTATGAATTTTTTAAAAATGAAACAGAAGAAGATTTTAAAAATGCAGTTATTCAAGTGATTAGAAATGAAAAATACTTTCCAAACATAGCTGAATTAAGCAAATACTTACCAACTAAAACAGAAAAAAAGCTTAAGGAATGGGAA
>CALXRH010000116.1 GCA_944390625.1 uncultured Clostridia bacterium | reverse complement strand
TTTTGATTGAAAAAATAAAACCCACACCAAAAAAATATCCTAGAAAAGCAGGCTTACCATCCAAGCAACCATTAAGATAAAAAAAACTCATTGTGATAATAAAAAATATTATCACAATGAGTTTTTTTGGCATGGAAAAATTAATTTCTAAAAAAATTCGCAAACTAAGACTGGTCTAGCGATCTAGACGTTACTATTGTGGAACAATGCCGTGGAACATTTCTATCCGCAAGCAAAACTTGTCATAAGAATGTCGACTTTTGTCGGATCGTAAAAGCAATATGTAAACTTTTTGTGATGGACCTGCAAGTTAAGAATATATTTTTTTGTAAAATTTGGAAAAATGATATTGACAGATAAAAAATATTTGTATATGATAAGTATATTAAAAAGTGATTCAAAAACGCAAAAGTAGGTTTACATAAAACAAGACTTTATACAGAAAGAAAAAGAATTTATTGGAGGGAGCAAATTGGGAAAAATAATAGCAGTAGCAAATCAAAAAGGTGGAGTAGGAAAAACGACTACAACCATTAATTTAAGCACAATTTTAGCAAAAAGAGGAAAAAAAGTATTATTAATCGATACCGACCCACAAGGGAATGCGACAAGTGGGTTAGGAATCGAAAAAGAATCAGATTTATCTACCTATGATTTATTAATAACAGATGTTGCAGCAGAAGATATTATACAAGATACGGGAATTAGAAATTTAAGTATTTCTCCTTCGAATATGAATTTAGCAGGGGCAGAAGTTCAATTAGTTTCGATGATGTCAAGAGAAAAAAGAATGAAAGAAAAATTAGATGTCATAAAAGATGACTATGACTTCATTTTAATCGATTGTCCACCATCTTTAGGACTAATTACCTTAAATGCCTTTACAGCATCAGACAGTGTACTGATTCCTGTACAATGCGAATATTATGCCTTAGAAGGATTAGGACAACTATTAAATACAGTTGAGCTAGTAAAAAAACATTTAAACAAAAATCTATATGTTGAGGGAGCCCTTTTAACGATGTATGATATTAGAACAAACTTAGCAAATCAAGTCGTAAAAGAGGTAAAACGATTTTTTCAAAATAAAGTATATAGAACGGTAATACCTAGAAATGTAAGGGTAAGTGAAGCGCCAAGTTATGGAATGCCAATTACGGTATATGACCCTAAATCAAAAGGAGCTAGGAGTTATGAAAAATTTACAAAAGAATTTTTAAAAATAAATGAACAAGAACAAAAAATGAGAAAAATGAAACAAATATAAATGAGAAGAGAGGATGATAAAAATGGTAAAAAAGACACGGGTTAGGAAAAGGATTGGATGCATTATTTTCAATGCCAATAGCAGAAGAAGAACAAAAGCAGGCAAATGATACATTAAAAAATTTAAAATTAATTGATATAGAACCAAATAGGGATCAACCAAGAAAAAATTTTAATGCAGAATCTATTTCTGAATTAGCAGAATCAATAAAAATGTATGGAGTAATTCAACCAATTGTTGTTTCAGAAAAAGATGGTTATTATGCTATTATTGCAGGAGAAAGAAGATGGAGAGCTGCAAAAGAAGCAGGATTAAAGGAAATTCCGGCGATTATTCGAGAAGATGATGCAAGGAAAAATAAAGAAATATCGTTAATAGAAAATATGCAAAGAGAAGATTTAAACCCATATGAAAAAGCTGCAGGAATTAGAGCATTAATGGATGATTATCATTTAACACAAGAAGAAATTGCTAAAGTATTAGGAAAAGGAAGAAGTAGTATTGCCAATACAGTTAGAATATTAAATTTAGCGCCAGCGGTGTTAGAACTTGCCAAACAAGGTAAATTAACAGAAGGCCATTGTAAAGCTTTACTTGCTATTAGTGACCCAATGAAGCAATTTGATATGGCAACAAGAATGATAGAAAAAGGAGAAACCGTAAGACAAGCAGAAAAAAAGATGCATCATCAAAAGACGAACAAAGAAATTGCGGAGAAATATGAAGTGGTATATAGAAACATAGAAGATTCTTTCCAAAATTTTTTCGGTACCAAAGTAAAAATTGATGCAGGAAAAAGAAGTGGAAAAATAATTATCAATTATTCCAATAACGAAGATCTAGAAAGAATTTTAGGGCTAATTAAACAATAACAAAAACACAGGAGGACGAAATTGAATTTTTTACATAGTGATTTATTTTTAATTATATTATTTATTTTAAATATAATTTTACTAATTGGGGCTATTATAAGTAATATTAGGATAAAAAATATTCATAAAAAAGACAAAGTTTTTATGGAAAAATTGGGTGATGGAAAAAACATAAAAGAAGATTTAGAAAAATATATCAATCGAGTAGCCAATACGGAAGAAGAAATTAGAAAGCTCTCTTTATATTACAAAGATTTGAATCAGAAAACAGAAAAATGTATGCAGAAACTGGGAATAGTAAGATACAATGCTTATAAAGATACAGGAAGTGATTTAAGTTTTGCCGTATGCTTATTAGATGAAAAAAATAATGGTGTTGTTTTTAATGGGATCTATTCAAGAGATATGTCAAATATTTATGCCAAACCAATTCAAAATGGAGTTTCTAAATACAAAATAACACCGGAAGAACAAGAAGCGATTAATAGAGCTATGCATGAAAATAATTAGAAAATAAGGAATGAAAAAAATCCAAAAAAACTATTGACAAATGAATATTCCGTGTGTTAATATAAATACTGTTGCTGGTAAAAGTAGCAGTACATGGAGAGGTGGTCGAGTTGGTTTATGGCACCAGTCTTGAAAATTGGCGTAGGTTTGTAGCCTACCGTGGGTTCGAATCCCACCCTCTCCGCCAATTAAAGTAGAAATATTGTCGCGGACAATCTTCTACGATTTTTTTAAAATAAAAAATAAATTTGGAGAAATACCCAAGTGGTGAAGGGGACAGTTTGCTAAACTGTTAGGTCGAGCAATCGGCGCGAGGGTTCGAACCCCTCTTTCTCCGCCAAAATCTCGCAAAACAATTGTAAAAAACAATGAAATGTAGTATACTAAATAAAGTATATTACATTTTTTGGTAGGAGGTAAAAATGCCAATAGAATTTAAAAAGTATTTTTGGGATACAGAATTTGAAAAATTAGATATAAAAAAGAATATGAAATATATAATAAGCAGATTGTTTTGTGAAGGAAACTGGGAAAGCATAAAATGGTTAAAAAGAACTTATACAAGAGAAGAAATTATAGAAACAGCAAAAACAAGCAGAAGATTAACGCCAATAACAGCCAATTTTTTAAAAAATGTATATAATTTAAAAAAAGAAGATATGCAATATTATATTAATAACGAAAAAATGAACTATACGTTTGGAGGTTAATTTATGTATTGGGGAGTAATTGATGAGAATAGATATGATACTTTAAAAAAATTAACAGAAACAATAAATTTAAAAGAATATTATTTAGCTGGAGGAACAGCATTAGCATTACAAACTGGAATAAGGGAGTCGTTTGATTTTGATTTTTTTGTACAAACAGAATTTGACGAAAATTTATTAATACAAGAATTAGAACCATTAGGAAAACTAGAAGTTACAGTTTGTAGAAAAGGAACCGTACATACCATTTTAGATGGAGTACAACTTACTTTTTTACACTTTGAAAATAATTTAGTAGAAAAAAAAATAGTAGTAGAAGAAATACAAGGATTATATTTGGCGAGTATAAAAGATATAGCCATTATGAAATTAATAGCAATAAGTCAAAGAGGGACGAAAAAAGATTTTTTCGATTTATACTACATTTGTAATCATTTTAATATAAAAATACAAGATATATTAAATATATTACATAAAAAATATGATAAAAACAAAATTAATTACGCACATATAATACAAAGTCTATCATATTTTGAGGATGCAGAAGATGAAAACTTACCAAAAATATTTATAGAATATGACTGGGATATAATAAAAAAATATTATATAAGTGAGCAAAAAAAAATATATAGCAAAATTAGCTAAAAAATATGTGAAATAAACCTAACAAAATAAAAAAATTAAGGTTAGGTCGAGCAATCGGCGCGAGGGTTCGAACCCCTCTTTCTCCGCCAAAAAATGAACTGTATTTGTTTTATCTACTATCATAGTTAGATTCTTTTTTTTCATACAATCCATTAGAAATATTAATTTCATTAAAATTATTGATAAAAGAATTTATAAATTTCTTAGTAAACTCTATTTTTTCATTTTCATTATAAATTCCAAAATTTTTAGCATGAACTTTAAAAAAATGTACAACAGAGGATAAAGAAATATCCAATAATTTTAAAGCCATAGGACTTATAAAATAATCGGGATTGTCTTTAATTTTATTCTTTTTTAGTTCACAAATTTTACTCAAGTTTAAATATTTTTCATTATAATTTGAAGCCCTAGCACAATTTTCAATCATACCAAATAATTGAATATGATTCTGCTCCAAATTCATTTGATTAAGAATATTTTCAAGGATATTCGGTGTGATTCTGTTTGAAAAATCATTTAACACGATTATTTCAAAATCGCCTCCACCTGAATAAATAGGAAAAAGTCTAATATGTGAATGCGATTGAAGGATATGATGCAGATTACTCATTAGACAATCAAAGGTAGATTTTATCTTAAAATCTGTATTTGAATGCGATAAAATCGAATTTAGCATCTTTATACCTAAAGATCGTATTAAAATGATTTTAAAAGAAATACCATCTTCTTCTAGACGTGGCAGTAAATAATGATCTCGATATACGGCATTATAGGCTCCAGTAATAGAATCGGTTGATAGATTATTTCTCACACATTTTAAATCAGTAATGGAAATGGAATCCAAATCCTCATAATTTATGTTATCACTCATAACAAGATTATATATTTTGGTAGCTACTTCCATATCAATAGAAAGATTTTTATTATGAAATTCTGAATGAATCGCACTATTTGGTGCTTGTCTGGTGATATTGGAAGAATTGTCACCTAACAAGTTAGTGATTGTGTTTAATATAGGGTAAGATAATATTTTTAAATCTTGTTTTTCAAAATAACGATCTGGTGAAAAACGAAAATTTTTAAGATAAGTTTTTATAGTTATATCAATTAATTCATCTAATTTTTTATTGTAATTAGTAAGAGAAGTTACAGGTTCGTTAAATTTTAAATGAGAATGTTTTTTTAAATTTACTTGATTTTCTGAAAAAGTATACATATCTTTCAAATGTGCAAAATTAACAGAATCACAAGCTGCAAAAGTGAAGTCTAATCCATATATTTTTTTATTAGACTTTAAAGAAGTATGTATTTGTTCTGTAATTTTCATTGTTTCTTCAGCAGATAAACTAGGAAGAATAAAACAAAATTCATCTCCACCTACTCGGAATGAAATGACATTTTTAGGTAAATGATGTAATACCGTTTTTAATAATTCTTCCATAGCTAAGTCTGCTTTTTCGAAACTAATTGTATCATTTAAATTTCTCAATCCGTCGATATCCCCATATAAAAGAGTAAACATAGAATCTTTTTTATATATTTTAAGAAAAAAATGATTAAAAAAAGATTTAGAAAGAATTTTTAAATGGGGAAAATCTGGCATACAAAAAGATTGTATATAATTAAATAAATTTAATTTTGTTGCTAAATTTGTATTCATCTTTAATCCCCCTATGGAATAATTATGTTTACTATTATATAATAAAAAGGAAAAAAAAGCAATATATGGAAGAAAATTGTTATATAATTATGTATACATAATACGGCAACTATTGACAAATAGTGGAGTTTGAGGTAAAATAAAGGGTGAGGTGATAAATATGGGGATATTTAGAAAAGTAGGATCTAAATTAAAATCGATAGAAAGTATTATACAAGAATTGAAAAATACAGGATTAGCAAAAGAAGAAATCAATATGTTTGAAGAGATAAACGATGTATTACAAAGTAATTTGAAAGATGCAAATAAAATCAATAGAAAAATTGATAAAGTAACAGTAAATTGGAATAAGGCGAGTTACAGAATAGAAAAAATTGAAAGAAGAATGGAAAAAATAAAAGAAAAAACAGGAGCAGCAGGACTTACCTTATTTTTTAACTCAGAATATAAAAGTTTGAAAAAACAATTAAAAATGGCAAAAACTTCAAGAAAATTAGCAGACAGATCCTTAAAAACTTTAATGGCAAGACTTAAAGTAACAAATAAAAAAATAAAAAGAACATCTAAAAAATTGAAATTTAAAGGAAAAGAAATCAGAGCCATATGGGAGCAACATAAATTCCACATAAAATTTGTCAATGAATTTGAGTATAACAGGGATAAATTAGAAAAAGTATATGACCAAGAAAGTTTGACAGCAATAAAATGTTGTGTACGAGCTTTAAGAGAAAATGGAGATTTACCATTAGGAATGGATATCGAAGTTTTATTTAAAGAAATGAGAAAAGCAGAAAAAAGTAAAACTCCACAAGAATTTAGTGTGGTTAGAATAGCAAGAGAAAGAGGAACAACTGTAAAAGGATTATTAGAATTAAAACATAAAAAAACAGAAGAAAAGCACAAAAACCAAGAAAATGTTCAAAACTATGAAGATAGAGAAGAAGATATTAAATATGAACAAAGTGAAGAAAAAGAAACGGAAAACGAAAGAGAAGAAGAACAAACACAATCTCAAGAAGAAAAGCATGAGGAAGAAGAAAAAGAAGATACACAAGAAAAAGACCAAGAAGAAAATAATAAAAAAGAAAATAAATTCAAAGAAGACTTAAATATAAAATACTTTACAGATAGAGGTATCAATGTAAGTACGATTCAATCTGTATTAAACAATTCACACATAGATTTAACACCAAAACAATTACTATTATTTATTGGAACATTAAGATTAGAAACGATGAAAGGGCAAAAATTTGCTAGTAAAGATGCAGTAAAAGCCGAAGTAAACAGAATTTATCAAGAAATTAGAAGTGGAAAATCAGAAGAAATAGGTAAATCAGAAGAATATTATATACAAACAGGAGCTCATGTATTTTATGATATCTATCAAGGAAAAGTGCCAAAAGATGCAGGAGAAAAATTTGTACATCCTATTGTAATGAAATATATAAAAGAAGAACAAAAAATGCAGGAACAAGATTCTAGCGAAAAACAAAAAGACGAAAACACAATAACAAGAGGAGCTTAGGCGAAAAATAGAAATTTATTTAGAAAAAATGTCAAAATTTGAAATAAAAAGTTGCAAAAAAAAGAAAAAAGATTTATAATAAAAAAGAATAGTGGGTGATGAAAATGAAAAAATATTTAATAAAAATATCTATTTGGATAATATTATTTATTTTAATAATTGGAACACCTTATTCGAATGCAAAAAAGGAAGATACAACATCGATCCATTTAGACATAACCTCAAATGAATTTGTAGATGAATTTAATCCAAACAAAGATAAGAGTACTGATAAACAAGTAGATGCCATTGCAACTCCGATTTCGGAAAGCATTATAAAAATAGCCAATATCGTATTAGGAGTTGTCCAATTATTGGGAGGAATTCTAGCAGTTATTTCCATAGCCATATACGGATTTGGTATGGTTATATCTACTCATGGACCTTTAGCACATGATTTAGGCTTTGGAGGAGGCCCAGGAATCTTTGGAGGATTTATGAAAACGCCAGATGCAAAAATGTCACTATTGAATTTTGGAAGAAGTTTATTGATAGGATCTGTATTACTGTTTTGCAGTGTTACATTAGTAAAATTCGTATTAAATGTAATGATATCTGCATAAATAAGAAAGAGGGTGATTGAAAATGAAATTAAAAAAATTTAGTCTTTCAATCATAATAGCAATCATCATTCTTACCATAAATTTTAGTCCAATTACATATGCGGCTAGTAGTGACTGGGTTCAAGACGCTTTTGATGCAGCAAATTCATTTTTAAAAGATAAAGAGGTAGAAGATAACTTAGGAGGAGTAATTGGAACCTTATTAACTGAATTTAAAAATATCATAAAAGGTCTCAATATCGTATTATTAGTATTGCTTACAGCATTATCAGCAGTAGCATTAGCAGTAGTTGGTGTAAAATACATTATGGCAGGAGATTCTCCTGGTAATAAAGAAAATGCAAAGAAAAGTTTACATACCGTATTTATAGGAATGGTATATGGATTTGGAGCTTATGTCATATGGTCTTTCTCAATGGGTATTGTCAACTTAATTATACAGGCATTTGCTCAAGGTTAATTTGATATTAAATTTTAAAAATATATTTTTTTTAAAAAGAAGGGAGGAGTTTTTATGAAAACATTGCAAAGAATATTCATCATTTTAGTTATAGCAGGATGTGTATTCGGACTAATACTACCAAATATTTCAATGGCAGCAGGAAGTAGTGCAAGTGATATTGTTGCAGGAGTTAATGCAACTACTCCAGATGGAACTTTGGCAACTGATTTCCAAGCAACAATTGGTAAATTATTAGGTTTCTTACAAATAGCTTCTGGTTTAATGGCTATTTTAATGATTGCTATAACAGGATTTAACTATATTATTGCTACACCAGATGTAAAAGAAGAAATGAAAAAGAAAATGCTACCAATCATTATAGGACTAGTATTAGTTTTCGGAGCAGTATCAGTTGCTAGATTTATTTTAGGTGCTGTTGGAGCATAAAACAATTCAAGAAATCTTATGAAAAGCAATTTATGGTACAAAACTCATAAATTGCTTTTTTATATAAAATGGAAAATATGCAAAAGAGAAAGGAGGACTTGTTTATGAATATAGTAAAAAAGATTTTCTTGTCACTTATGATTATGATATGTATAGTAAATATCATTCCACTAAATATTTCTACAGTAGATGCAAGTGTAAGTGGGCTTGTGGGAGACTTAGATAGCAAATTGCCTGCCAATGATTTATCTAGTGGGATAAGATCCACTATACAAAAATTATTAGGTTTTTTACAAGTAGCCTCAGGTCTAGTTGCTGTTGTCGTAATAGCTATAACAGGTTTTAATTACATAGTTGCTGCGCCAGACGTAAAAAAAGAATTAAAGGATAAAATGTTACCGATGTTGATCGGATTAGTATTGGTATTTGGTGCTGCATCTATAGCCAAATTTATATTAGGTGCTGTGGAAGGCTCAAGTGGTCCTATTTATGTAGAGTTATAAAGTTACAAAACCATTACAATTATATTACAATTATATTACAATTATATTAAAAAATACAATTTATGATATTTTTTATCATAAATTGTATTTTTTTTTTAAATTTTATGTTATAATTAAATTGTACCATTATAAAAATAAAGGGAGTGATCATATGGCAGGAGGACCATATAACATACCAAGAAATACAAAGGGAGAAGGAAGATTTTTTTATATATTTTCAACCAAAGCACTTATCTATACAGCTGTGCTAGGGGGCATTGGATTTGGTATTTTCTACCCATTAGGAATATTGGTTAATTATAGAAGTTTGGGAATTATAGCAGCAGCAATTTTAGGAATGATAGGATTTATTATATCTTCATTTAAAATACCAGATTCTAATAACTTTGAATTAACGAGAAAAGCTGGAGGAGAGTATATTGATCAAATTATATTAAGATATATTAAATTTAAAAGAAATAAAAATAAAATATATACTTTTTTAACGGAGGAGAAAAAAGATGAATAGTGATACTTTAGTGCAGTTATTGGTATTAGTAGCTGGAATTATATTTTTTTGTGTAATGATTTTAGTTTTTGTATTAGTGATAATGCGTTCCAAAGAAAAAAAAGCTGAAAAGGAAAGAAAAGCCGCAGAAGATGGACTAACACAAGTGAAGAAATCACAAGTAATTTATACACCAGAATCCATTTTTGACTTCATGGATTTTGAAAAAATAGAAGATAATATGATTATACAAAAAAAAGGTAAATTTTTAATGGTAGTAGAATGTCAAGGAATCAACTATGATTTAATGTCTGAAATGGAAAAAGTATCAGTTGAGCAAGGCTTTATATCCTTTTTAAATACTTTAAGACATCCTGTACAACTTTATATACAAACTAGAACCATAAATCTTGAAAGAAGTATAGAAGGATATAAAAATAAATTAAAAGAAATCGAAAGAAAATATAATAATTTACAAATTGAATATGAAAAACTGCTAAAAAGTGGAAACTCTTCAAAAGATGAAATTGATAAAACAAAATATGAATTAGTAAAACAAAAAAACCTAAAAGAATATACAGCAGACATTATAAGAGATATTGAAAGACAAAGCTTAAATAAAAATATCTTAAGCAAAAAATACTATGTAATCATTCCATGTTATCAATCTGAAATTGAAGCAGGAGATTTTGATAAAACAGAAGTAAGAAATATGGCTTTTTCAGAATTATATACCAGGGCAAGAGCTATTATTAACTCATTATTTGCTTGTCAAGTAACTGGTAAAATTTTAAATTCGGAAGAACTTATTGAACTATTATATATAGCATATAACCGAGATGAATCAGATTTATTCTGGGTAGAAAAAATGAAACAAGCGGGATTTGAAGAATTATATTCAACAGCAACAGATTTAATAGAGAAAAAACTAAAATTATTAGACAAACAAATAGAAGAGCAATCCATAAAATTAGCTAATGAAAAAATCAATGAAGCAAGAAGAGAAAAAGAAATCGAAGCCATAGAAAAAGAAGCAAATCAAGAAGAATTTGTAAGTAGCAAAGCAAAAGAATTAATTAGAAAACATAAAAAATATATTGGAGAAGAAGTTGCTCAAAAAGCAATCAATAAGTTAAACCAAAATCAAACAGAAGAAAAAAAACAAAATGTGCGATTAGAAGAAAATAAGGAGGAAACGGAAAATGGCGTTGTTCAAGAAAAAGGTAAAAGAGGAAGACCAAGAAGAGAAGCGTGAAGAAGAATATAAAGTTTTACATAAAAAGACCATTAAAGAGATAATAGCTCCTGCGGGAATTGATGCCTCTAGATTAGACCATATGGAAATTGTCTCTAATGTTACAAGATATGCAAGAAGTTTCTTTGTTTCAGGACTTCCAAGATCTTGTACTTTTCCACAATTATTTAGAAGTTTATACATGTTTGGAGATATCAATACCTCCATATACATTTATCCTGTATCAGAAGCTAGTTCTCAAAATGATTTAAATAGAACCATCGTTGAATTAGAAACAGAAAGATTGATGGCCAATGAAAAAGGAAATATCAATAGAGAAAGTGATGTGTCACAAAAAAGATATGAAACAGAAATATTAAGAGACCAAATTGCAGCAGGTTTTAATAAATTGTATGAAGCAACGATCGTATCTACTTTATTTGCCTATAGTATGCAAGATTTAGAAAGACTTACTAAATTACTTTCTAACGAAATGTCTAAGTCTTTAGTTAGTATAAAAAGTGCATGGGCTATGCAAGAAGATGCTTTTAAATCGTGTTTGCCTTTAATGGAAAATACGGTTAATAAAAAGCAAATTTTCGATAGACCATCTATGGGAACGGTATTTCCATTTTTAACATCAGAGGTTGGCCATCCAACAGGCGTACCATTAGGTATTAATAAACAAACAGGAGAACCAATCCTTTTTGACAATTTCCACCCATCTTTGACGAATTATAATATGGTTATATTTGCTAAATCAGGTGCCGGAAAATCTGTTACCATGAAAACTTT
>CALXRH010000115.1 GCA_944390625.1 uncultured Clostridia bacterium | reverse complement strand
TTAGAGATTATGGAGTAGGGATAGATAGCAAAGATTTACCACATATATTTGAAAGATTTTATAAGGGAAAAAATTCATCCAGTGAAAGTGTAGGAATCGGATTAGCACTTGCAAAATCAATTATTGAGAGTAATAATGGCTATATTGGGGTAGAATCAGACGTGGGTCAAGGGAGTAGATTTGTGATTAAATATTTTTAATGAAATTACTTGCTTTTTTATATACAGTATATTACAATAAGGCAGAAAGAAAATAGAAAGGGGAAATAGCATGAGTTTAGTATTAAAAAATGTATCAAAACGATTCGTAGGAAAACAAGCAGTTGACAATATTTCGCTAAGTCTAGAAGAACCAGGCGTATTTGGATTGCTTGGTACAAACGGAGCGGGAAAAACAACAACCATTCGAATGTTACTTGGTATTATCAAAAAAGACAGTGGCGAAATTACCTGGAAGGGAAAAGCAGTTGATCGAAAAACAGTTAACTTTGGGTATCTACCAGAAGAAAGAGGGGTTTACCCAAAAACCAAAATATTTGACCAATTAATGTATTTTGCAGAATTAAAAGGCATGAAAAAGCAAGAAGCGGAAGCATCTATCTACAAATGGGCAAAAGAACTAAAAGTAGAAGAATATATGAATATGCCTGCCGAAAAACTTTCCAAAGGAAATCAACAAAAAATACAATTTATGACAGCTATTATCCATAATCCAGAACTAGTAGTTTTAGACGAACCTTTTAGCGGATTAGACCCAGTGAATACCGAAATTCTAAAAAATATTATTATTGATTTAGTAAAAAACGGAAAATATATCATTATGTCAGCACATCAAATGGCAACCATTGAAGAATTTTGTAGTGATATTTTAATATTAAATAAAGGAAAAACCGTTTTACAAGGAAATTTAAAAGAAATCAAAGAAACTTACCCTGCCAATCGAGTAGAAATCGATGCCCCAAAAGATATTAGCAAATACATCCAAGAGTTGGCATTAGAAATAGAACATGAAACCAATCTGAATTATGTTATCAAAATAACAGAAGAAGAAAAAGCACATCAACTTTTAAGCAAACTGGTATCAGATGGAATTAAAGTAAATAAATTTGAAATTAAAAAACCAACATTAAATGATATTTTTATAGAAAAGGTAGGTGAGCAAAAATGAGAGATATTATAACTGTTATGAAATTTACGATGAAAGAAATGTTAAAAAGAAAATCATTTATCATTTCAACCATCATTATTTTAGTATTAATTGTCATTGGATTTAATGTACCAAACATAATAAAAGCACTAATTGGCGAAGATGTGGAGAACGCAGGAAATAAACTTTTAATCGTAGATAGTCAAAACATTTTTGAAGGAAATTTAGAATTATTAGAGCAGGCTGATTTAGGCTATGATATACAAGTAGAAAATGCATCTTTTGATGATATCAAACAAAAAATTGAAAATAAAGAAATTGATTCAGCCATTATCATAGAAAAACAAGAAGATGACATAAAAATTCGATATATTGTAGAAAATACCTCTATGATAGAAGAGGTACCAGAAACGTTAGTCAATAGTATCAATAGCTTATATACCAATATGCAAATTAGTAAACTTGGTTTAACACAAGAACAAATACAATCGATCACACCAAATTTTGCATTTAGTATTGAACAAACAGAAGAAGAGGAAGTAAATGGAAATATATTTGCTATGATGATGATGTCAATTGTATTATTTTATGCTATATACTTTTGTGCTTATCAAGTATCTAGTTCTATTACAACGGAGAAAACCTCAAAAATTATGGAAACATTAGTAACTTCAACAAGTCCAACAACAATTGTCCTTGGAAAAACATTTGGTATTGGAATTGTAGGCCTTGTCCAAATGATTATAATTGTAGGAACAGCCTTAATTTCCGCAAAGGCATTTTTAGAACCAGAATTATTAAATGCCGTATTAGATATGTCTAATGTTACCTTCTATTTAGGAGCAATTACCATTATTTACTTTATCTTAGGATATTTTACCTATAGTTTATTATATGCTTTAACAGGCTCAACAGTAAGCAAACCAGAAGATATCCAATCTGCCAACACACCAGTTGCTATTTTAGCAGTAATAGGATTTTACTTAGCTTATTTTACCATGATGAACCCAACCAGTAGCTTAAATTTATTTGCAGCGATGTTTCCAATATCATCACCATTTTGTATGCCATTTCGAATCATGATGGGACTTGCAACAGGAACAGAAGTTGCCATTTCTATTGCTATTTTAATTGTTACCATTTTAGTCATTGCAAAAGTTGCCATAAAAATATATTCGAATGCTATTTTAAATTATGGTACCAAAATGAGTTTGAAAGATATTTTGAATATGTATAAAGATTAATATTTTTGTATTTTTGGGGACGGAGGAAAAAAATATATGACAGAAAAAGAAAAAATGCTAGAAGGAATTTTATATGATGCTAACTATGATAAAAATTTAATCCAAGAAAGATATGAGGCAAAAGACAAATGTTTTACTTATAATAACCTAAAACCATCTGATTTAGAAAATAGAAAAAATGTAATGAAAACAATTTTAGGAAAAACAAAAGAAAATTTTTTAATTGAACAGCCATTTTTATGTGATTATGGATACAATATCGAAATTGGTGAAAATTTTTATGCCAACCACAATTTAACCATATTAGATGCGGGTAAAGT
>CALXRH010000114.1 GCA_944390625.1 uncultured Clostridia bacterium | reverse complement strand
CACCACCCATGACACATCCTCCTGGGCATGCCATAATTTCTACAAAATGATATGGTGATTCTCCTTTTTTGATTTGCTCCATAATTTTTCTGGCATTGGCTAAACCACTTGCTACTGCTATTTTGATTTCTTTTCCAGCAATATTTAAAGTTGCTTCTTTGATTTGTTTTTCTCCTCTTACTTCTTTATATTCAACTTTTCCGATATCTTTCTTTTCTAAGGTATCTACAGCTGTTCTGATAGCTGCTTCCATAACACCACCTGTTGTTCCAAAAATAGCTCCAGCTCCACTTGCTTCTCCCATTGGGTCATCAAAATTGCTGTCTTCTAATTCAGTAAAATCAATATTGGCTTGTTTGATCATTCTAGCTAATTCTCTTGTGGTAATCACATAATCTACATCTCTTAAACCATCTACTTCCATTTCTGGTCTAGTACATTCATATTTTTTGGCAATACATGGCATAACTGATACCGTACAAATTTTATTTTTATCGATTCCATATTTTTCTGCAAAATAGGATTTGATAATCGCTCCAAACATTTGATGTGGCGATTTACAACTAGATAAATGGTCTAACAATTCTCCATAATTTTTTTCTGCAAAACGTACCCAACCTGGGCTGCAAGATGTAATCATAGGAAGAACTCCTCCCTTTTGTAATCTTTCTACAAATTCGTTTGCTTCTTCCATAATGGTTAAATCTGCACCTGTATTGGTATCAAATACTTTGTCAAAACCAATTCTTTTTAAAGCTGTTACCATTTTTCCTTTAACATTGGTTCCGATTGGCATATCAAATTCTTCGCCTAAAGCTACTCTTACTGCTGGGGCTGTTTGTACTACTACATAAGTATCTGGATCTTTTAATTTTACCCAGACATCATTAATCGACTCTTTTTCATGCAAAGCTCCTGTTGGACAGCTTTCGATACATTGACCACAAAATGTACAATCCACGTCATTTAAACTATGGTCATAGGTAGTTGAAATACAAGATTCAAACCCTCTTTCAATACAATCAATGGCTCCAATCTCTTGTACATTTTTACAAGTTGAAATACATCTTCTACATAAAATACATTTATTAAAATCTCTTACAATGGATGGTGATTTGTCATCTATTTTATGCTCTTTCATTTCGCCAGGAAATTCTACATTTTGTATATTAAATTTTACAGCTAATGCTTGTAGCTCACAGTTTCCAGAACGTATGCAAGTTAAACAATCTTTGGCATGATTGGATATAATTAAATCTAAAATTACATGTCTTGCTTCTAAAACATTTGGTGTATGGGTGTGCACTACCATTCCTTCTTCAACGGTTTGGATACAGGAAGTTGCAAAACCTTTTCTTCCTTCTACTTCTACGATACACATTCTGCAATCTCCGACTTCATTGATGTCTTTTAAAAAGCATAGGGTTGGGATATCAATACCTACTTCTTTTGCCGCTTGTAAAATGGTAGTTCCTTTTTTGGTTTTTACTTCTACTCCATCGATCGTTAATGTAACAATTTCTTCTTTCATATTTTACATTTCCTTTCCTTTATTTTATAGCGTGGAATGGGCAACTGTTAATGCAAGTTCCACATTTTATGCACTTATCTTGATTAATGACTCTTTTTTCTCTCTCTTTCCCTTCAATTGCTTCTACCGGACAATTTTTTTGACATAGTCCACATCCTTTGCATTTTTCTGGGTCAATTTCGATTTTGGATAGTGCTTTACATTCATGGGTTCTACATTCTTTCAAACTCGCATGTTCTCTAAATTCTTCTCTAAAATATTTTAGTGTACTAATAACTGGATTTGGTGCGGTTTGCCCTAATCCACAAACACTTGCTTTTTTAATATTTATCGCTAGTTTTTCTAATCGATAAATATCGTATTCCTCACCTTGGCCAGAACATAATTTTTCTAGAATTTCTAACATTCTTTTGGTTGCAATTCTACAAGGTGTACATTTTCCACAACTTTCTTTTACGGTAAAGTCTAAGTAAAATTTTGCTAAAGATACCATGCATTTCGTATCATCCATAATGATAAGTCCACCAGAACCCATCATAGAACCAATGCTAGCAAGGGATTCATAATCAATCGGAGTATCTAAGTGTTCTGCTGGGATACATCCTCCCGATGGCCCACCTGTTTGAGCTGCTTTAAATTCTCTTCCTTTTGGAATTCCTCCACCAATATCATAGACAATTTCGCGAAGTGTGGTGCCCATAGGAACTTCAACTAATCCAACATTATTGACATTTCCGCCAAGTGCAAATACTTTGGTTCCTTTTGAGTTTTCGGTTCCAATACTTGCATACCAATCTGCTCCATTTAATATGATTTTGGTTACATTAGCTAGAGTTTCTACATTATTAATAACCGTTGGTTTTCCAAATAATCCTTTGCTTGCAGGATATGGTGGTTTGACTCTTGGCTGTCCTCTTTTTCCTTCGATGGATTCTAAAAGTGCTGTTTCCTCTCCACAGACAAAGGCTCCGGCACCAAGTCTGATATCTACATCAAATTTAAATCCTGTGCCTAGAACATTGCCACCTAGTAAACCATATTCTCTTGCTTGGTTAATGGCTATTTTTAGTCTTTGTACCGCAATTGGATATTCTGCTCTTACATAAATATAACCTTGATTGGCACCAATAGCAAAACCTGCAATTGCCATTGCTTCTAGAACACAATGTGGGTCTCCTTCTAGAATACTTCTATCCATAAAGGCTCCTGGATCTCCTTCATCGGCATTACATACAATATATTTTTGTTCATTTTCTTCAGCCTTGGCAAAACTCCATTTTTTACCAGTTGGGAATCCTGCTCCTCCACGACCTCTTAGACCAGATTTAGAAATAACATCTATTACTTCATCAGGTGACATTTGGGTTAAAACTTTTTCAATGGCTTTGTATCCATCAAAAGCTATGTATTCATCGATATCTTCTGGATCGATTACACCACAGTTTTTTAAGGCGATTCTTTTTTGTTTTTTATAAAAGGTTAAATCATCTAGTTTATCAACGATACTACCATCAATATCTTTGCATAGTAGTCTTTCTACTCTTTTTCCTTCTACAATATGAGATTGAATGATTTCTTCACAATCTTCTGGTTTTACATGGGCATAAAAGGTTTCTTCAGGTCTTATAATAACGATTGGACCTTTTGCACATAAACCAAAACATCCTGTTTGGATGACTCTTACATTTTGTATATTTTTTTCTTCTAAGATTTTTCGAAAGTTTTCGATTATTTGGGGAGATTTAGAAGACGTACAGCCTGTTCCTCTACAGACTAATATGTGCTTTTCTCTTGTATCTGCTGCTGTATTTACTCTTAAGTCTATTTCTTTTCTTTTTTCGTTTCTTATTTGTTCGATTTGTTCAATTGTTTTCATGGATTACCTCCTTTTTATTTATTCATATATTGATCAATTACTTCATCAAATTGCTTTACGGTTGCATTTCCATATACTTCGTCATTTACCATAAAGACTGGTGCTAAACCACAGGCTCCTACACATCTTACATCATCAATGGAAAATTTCCCGTCTGGTGTGACCTGTCCTGGTTCTATTTTTAGTCTTTCTTTTGCTCTGTCTAATAGCTTTTGTGAACCTTTTACATAGCAAGCGGTTCCTAGACAAATGGATATATTGTATTTGCCCTTTGGTGCTAAGGTAAATCTTGAATAAAAGGTTATGACTCCATAGATTTCTGCCATGGGAATCGATAATTCTTCTGAGATAACCATTTGTGCATGTTTTGGGATATAGCCATATTTTTCTTGTATGTCATTTAGTATGGCAATTAACCTACTTCTTTCTTTGGGATATTTTTTTAGTATTTCTTTGGTTTCAGTTTCTACTTTTTGGTTTACACATTTTTCTTCCATATCATCTCTCCTCTATTTTATTCTTTCCTTTGCATTGTATCATTTATTTTTTTTTATGGCAATGCTTTTTTTATTTGTTGTGAATTTATTTTTTCTTTTATTTTAATAAATGCTGTGAAAATGAAAAAAATGTTTCGTTTTTAAAAATAAAAACTAGAAATTAGCCAAAACTAATTTCTAGTTTTTATTTTTTTAACATTTTTCTTCATGATTTTCCATATAATTTTTTTCACTTTCTAACGCCTTCCATGTATCATCCAATCTTTTTTTACACATTTTAATTTCTTTTTTTATGATAATATCTACTTCTTTTGTATATTCTTTCTCTCTTATCTTTATTAAATCTTCTAAATTTTTCACAGTATCTTCTACATTTTTTAAATTTATCTTGGTTGTCATACTATTGGCTCTTCCACTTGTATATTTGTGTACAACAAAATCTGCTATTTTAGAGCTGTTTGATTTCATTACACCATTATATACAAATAAAACATCTTCATAAAACCTATGTTCTGGAAACCAAATATTATTTTCTGCTAAGAATTTCCTTCTCCAACATTTGCTCCATGGATTAGGGTACTTATCACTAGCAGCTTTATATGTTTTTGTACAAGTTTCCGGTGTAGGAATTACAAGCTCTTCTCTATCACCTTCTATTTTGAAACCAAGATATATAACATCAACTATATCTTTTCCTATTACTTGGTCTAATTTTTGTAATACGTCATTATTTGCCAAATAATCGTCTCCATCTAAAAATACAATATATTCTCCTTGCGCAATTCTTAATCCTGTATTTCTCGCTCCTCCAGCTCTTTTATTTTCTTCATGCTCTACATATATTATATTGTTATATTTTGTGCACATATCTTGCACTTTTTCACCCGTTTTATCAGTCGAACAATCATTTACTACTATAACTTCTATATTTTGAAATTTTTGCTGTTCTATACTTTCAATTGCTCTTTCTATATAATCT
Source organism: uncultured Clostridia bacterium (assembly GCA_944390625.1). GTDB lineage: Bacteria > Bacillota > Clostridia > TANB77 > CAG-508 > CAG-269. Next base: position 10,754 of record CALXRH010000114.1, on the reverse strand, counting down.
TGGATATTATAAGCAGCTATAATAATACTAAACCTTTTTGTTTCTTTTATAATTTGTTGCTCTACTTGCTGGCCCATCTTTTATTTTCAACTCTCTTTCCTTTAAAATATTGTCAAATAATTCTACTAAATTACTTGCTGCTATGCTAGCAGTCCATTCTTGTGTTATCGTTGTATAAGCATTTTTCCCTAATTTTCTTCTTAATTCTTTATCTTTCATAGCTTTTTTTACTTTTTCTTCTAAATCACAATACTTGTTATACATCATTCCATTTTCATTATTTTTGATTAAAAAAGGTACCGAACCCATTCTTTGATTGGCTATCACGACACATCCTGCGTTCATAGATTCGTTAATTACAGCTCCCCAACCTTCTTGGCTACCACTTGTCCCTATAAAAATGTTGGCATCTTCCATATAGTATTTTACTTCATCACTTGGTACTTGTCCTACTATTTCTACTACATCTTCTAAATGTTCTTTTTTTACTTTTTCTTTTATTTTATCTTGTAGTTCTCCTGTACCTAGCATTTTTATGTGAAATTTATAATTTTGTTTTTTTAAATTTTTCGCTAATTTGATAACGATTTCTGGATGCTTCCATTTAATAAATCTTGCAACCCAGATGATTTGCATTTTCTCATTTTTTTCTTTTTCATCGATTAATTCATCTATATCATAATGGTTGGTCTCCAAAAAATACCCCCATTTATATATCTTGTCCTTATATAACCCAAATAAATTGAAATCATTTGCACCATAGGCATTTGCACATAATAAATATAGATTTTTATTTTTTCTATACTTGATATGCCTATCATAAAATAATTTCATTTTTTCTTTATCAAAAATTGTTTTGAAAAAACCATCTAAAAATATAAATATTCTTGCTCGATATCGAAATGTTATTTTGTCTTGTTTTAATCTTTCTTGTATCAATTCATCGGTTGTAGAACCTATTATAACAATATCGCTTTCCAATGCTAATTTTTTTGCTTTTTCGTACATGTCATCATTTTCATATGCTCTTATTACAAAGTCATATTCTTGGTCTAAATCTTTAAATCCCATATCTAATCGCCATTGAAATATTTTTACGGTTGATACAAACTTAAAATCATCTCCTAGCCTTTTTTGCATTTCTAAGCAAAATGGTACTTGATGATGTGTTAAAAAGTTTGAATAAAATGTTACTTTCATATTTTCTCCTTTTATTTTCAATAAACTTCTGTCTTATTATATCATAAATTGTCGTAAAATGCTACATTTTTTCATAAAATCTTAATATTCTACCCTGTCAAACTACTATAATAAGCCTCATACAACTTACTATAATATCCATCTGGAATATTTACCAATTCACTATGACTACCTTGCTCAATAATCTTTCCTTTATATAATACCAAAATCTTATCTACTCCAACAATGGTAGATAATCTATGAGCAATAAAAATCGATGTTTTTTCTTTTGAAATTTGATCTACCGATTTTTGAATCGCCTCTTCCGTTATGGTATCAATATTAGCGGTTGCCTCATCTAAAATAAAGATAGCTGGATTGTGGGCAAAAATTCTCGCAAAAGCTAATAATTGCTTTTGTCCAGCAGAAAAAGATGCTCCCCTTTCTGTTGCAATTTCTTCTATACCATTTGGCAAAGAAGAAATAAACTCTTCTGCCGAAGATAATCGAATTACTTCTTCAATTTCGTCATCTGACAATTCTTCATTTAGTTGTATATTTTCTTTTATACTTTTGGCAAAAATAAATGGGTCTTGTAAAATAATCCCAATATTTTTTCTAAGAAAACGTAAGTTGATATCTTTAATGTTAATACCATCTAGCAAAATTTCTCCTTTTTGAATTTCGTAAAAACGATTGATTAAGTTAATAATTGTTGTTTTTCCCGAACCTGTCCTTCCAACTAAGGCAATACCTTGTCCTGGTTCGATGGTAAAACTTACATTTTTTAAAACCCAATCTTCTCCAGAATAGGCAAACCATACATTTTTAAATTCAATTTTTCCTTTTATTTCTTTTAATTCTTGTCCTTTTTCGAAATCTTCCAAATATTCTTTCTGGTCTAATATGTCATAAATTTTATTGATAGAAACCATGGCTTCTTGGATGGTTTCAAAATTTTCTACAATACGATTGATTGGCTGAAATATTTGCTTAATATAGGTAACAAAAATATAAATTACACCTACCTCTAAATGGATGGCAAAAAGATGATTCATCGTTACCCAAATAATAATGGAAACACCTAAATTTTCAAAAAGCATCATCATGGCTACTAATAAGCCTTCTGTAAAAGCTGTAGGAATTCTTGATTTCCAGAATTCATTACATAATGCTTCACATTCTTTTTCCTTTTCATATTGCCTGTTAAAGATTTTGATTAATTTTACGCCATAAATAGATTCTGCCAAAAAGATATTTAATTTTGTTTTTACTTTTTTTGAATATTCTCTTACCTTTTTGCTTATTTTGGTGATAATAACAGAAGTAAGTATGACAAAAGGAATGGTTAAAAAGCATAATAAAGCTAATTTATAATCTAATGTTAACATCATAGCAGCTATCGCTATAATCATGACAATATCTTTTGCAATGGTGGTAATAACATCTTTAAAAAAGGTAGTGATATCTTCGACATCACTTGTAATTCTTACAAATAGAGTTCCTGATGGGGTTTTGTCATGAAAAGGAATATTGGCATATTGTATATATTTATATAATTTATTTCTTAAGGAATATACTACATTTTCTCCCATCATACTAGTTGCTGTTGTAATTACAAAATCTAAAATATTTCCAAGTAATACAATTGCTATATAAATTCCACCAATCATACCAATGGTCATCACACCATTTTCCCATAGGTTATTACTTAAATAGTCATCAATTACCACTTTTATTAAATAAGGTTTTACTACTTCTCCTATATTAATTAATATGGCTAAAACGGATATGATAGCAATTGATTTGGATTGTGGTTTTAACATTTTAATAATTCGATTCCATGTTTTATTTTTCATTTGTCCTCCTTTTTTCTGAGTTCTTGACCGAGCGATTGGGACCTGATATTTTTGATTCGCAAGAGAACCAAAAATACCAGGTCACAATCGCTCCCCTATGCTAATACTTCTGCCTTGGTAGATTGTTGGATATAAAAGTCATAATAGATTCCCTTATGGTCAATTAACTCTTCATGCGTTCCGCGTTCACTAATTTTACCGTCATCTAATACAATAATGATATCACTTTCTCTTACATCTGATACTTTATTTGATATAATGATACAAGTTTTATCATCTGATACTTCTCTTATATTTTTAATTAATTTTTCAGAAGTTTTATTGTCTAAAGCTGAAAAAGTATCATCAAAAACCAATATGCTACTGTCTTTCAAAAATGCTCTTGAAATAGCTATTCTTTGTTTTTGCCCACCTGATAAGTCTCCTCCTCTTTCGCCAATAACTGTTTCCATACCATGAGGCATATTGGCTATATCATCATAAACAATTGCTTTTTTGGTACTTTCTTTTATGGCATCATCATCGTATTCTTCTTTAAATAAACTAATATTATCTTTTAAAGTTGCTGAAAATAAGAAATTATCTTGGGTAATATAACAAATATTATTTCTTAATACTTCAATCGGTATGTCATTTATATCTTTTCCGTCAATTGAAATTTTACCATTTGGAATACTATACAAACGTGTAATTAAATTCATTAATGTTGTTTTTCCGCTTCCTATGGTTCCAATAATGCCTAGTGTTTGTCCCTTTTTTATTTCTATATCAATATTTTCTAACGCTTTTTCAAGAATTCTTGGATAATGGAAACTTAAATCATGAATTACAATATTACCTTCTAATTTATCCTTTTTTATGTTTCTTTTTACCTTTATTTTTTCTGTTTCTAATGAAAATACTTTGTCTAGCCTTTCGTAAGAAATTTGTGCCCTTTTAAATCTTGATATAAGCTGTGGAAGCCAATTAACAGGGTTCACAAATAACCCAATATATCCTTGAAAGGTTACTAGCTCTCCTACCGTAATCGTTCCATCTAATACTAACTTAGAACCATATAAAAGAGAAATGGCATAGCAAATTCCAAAACAGATTTGTATGCTAGTAGACAATAAATTGGAAAATACATCGACTGTATTATTGCTCTGACGCACCAGCCTGTTTTTTCTGATAAAATCTTTTAACTGACTCCCCTCACAAGAATAGGCTTTTGTGGTACGAATACTATCTGTACTTTCTTGTATGTATTCTGACATTTCGGTAAATCGATCTTGTGCTTTTTTAAAGTTAATTTCTACATATTTTTTTATTTTTACTACTAATATAGTAGCTATTAAAATTGGAAACATAACAGCTATGGTTAGATTTAAATTTACTCCACTTGCCATTTGGTAGATAGCAATAATAAAGGTAAAAATAATCCTGATTCCATGGCTGATAATTCGATATACGGTGCTTCTGATTTCATTTGTGTCTTTTACAAAATAAGACATAATTTCGCCATTTTTTATGTTTTGTATATTTTGCAATTTTAATTTTAAAAATCGATGGAATAATTTTATTTTAATATCTCTTTCAACCCCTCTTGAAATATAGGTTTCCAGATATTTCCAACTCATACGGACAACAAGATAAACAATACATACCCCCAAAAGGTAATATGTATTGTTTAAAATAGCTTGTTTGTTGGCTTCTAAATCATATAATAAATCAACAATATTTCCTATAATTTTTGCTGGAATCGTTAACAAATAGATGTTAATTCCTATTAATATAATATGGATTGGAATTTGCCATTTGTATTTTTTTAATGAATCAATTAGTACTTTTTTCATATATCTTCTCTTCCTAGGTATTTATTTTTTTATAACAATATTGTAAATTTTACCTGGTACATAGATTTCTTTGATTACTTCATTTTTTTCTAAAATATCTATTACCTGTTTATGACTCTTTATTTTTTCTAAAATTTCGTCAGGGCCTGCCTCTGCATCAACCGTAACACAAGTTTTTAATTTTCCATTTACTTGAACAGGGATTTCTTTGGTTCCTCCATTCATTTCACTTTCAATTATGGTTGGCCATTTTTCTTTGAAGGCAAATCCTTTTTTGCCTAATTTCTCCCATTGTTCTTCCGCAAAGTGTGGTGCTAGTGGTGTAAGCAAAATAATTAGTGTCTCGGTTGTTTTTGTTATTACTTCTTGGTTGATTTCCTCTTGTCTTAAAAGTTCACTAATTTTATTAAATAATTCCATACTTCTTGCAATGGCTGTATTAAACCTGAAATCATCAATATCTTCTGTCATGGCTTTTATGGTTTGATTTTTTACACGAAGTAATTCTTTTTCTTTACTACCTATTATCTTGCTAGTAGGTTTTTCTGTTAATTCTTGTACCGTTTGGATTAATCTTTCTATTCGGGAGAAATATTTTACCATCGATTCAATTCCTTTTTCGTTCCAAGGTCCACCTTGTCTGTAATCAAATCCAAACATGATATACATTCGAAATACATCAGATCCATATTTTTCAATATATTCTTCTGGAGAGACAGTATTTCCTTTACTTTTACTCATTTTATTTCCATCTGGTCCTAAAATCATACCTTGATGGATTAGTTTTAAAAATGGCTCATCAAAGTTTAGGTAACCTAAATCACGCAAAGCTTTTGTCATAAATCTAGCATAGATTAAGTGCATGGCAGCATGTTCTTTTCCGCCAACATAGACATCAACTGGGCACATTTTATCTATCATTTCTTTGTCAAATGCTTTTTCTGTATTTTTAGCATCTGGATATCTTAGCTCATACCAAGAAGAACATACAAAAGTATCTAACGTATCTGCTTCTCTGGTTGCCTTTCCACCACATTTTGGACAAGTACAATTCATAAATTCACTGGATTTTTTTAGTGGAGATTCTCCATCTGGTTTGAATTCTACGTTGTGTGGTAATAATACTGGTAAATCTTTTTCTGGTACGGGAACTACGCCGCATTTATCACAATAGATAATTGGAATAGGTGCTCCCCAATATCTTTGTCTAGAAACTAACCAATCTTTTAGTCGATAATTTACTGATTTTTTTCCTTGATCTTTTTGACTTAAATCTTCTGTTATTTTTTCTTTTGCTTCTTTGGAGGTCATGCCATCATATTTGCCACTATTGATTAAGATACCATAATCGGTAAATGGTAATTTACTTTCTGTTCCATCTGCTGGCTTTACAACTTCTTTGATTGGCAAATTGTATTTGGTGGCAAATTGATAATCTCTTTCATCATGGGCTGGCACGGCCATAACGGCTCCTGTACCATAATCTTCTAATACGTAGTCTGCAATCCAGATTGGAACTTTTTCACCACTGATTGGGTGGATAACATAAGAACCTGTAAATACTCCTGTTTTTTCTTTTTCCGTGGATAATCTTTCAATTTCACTTAATTTAGCCGTTTGTGCAATGTAATTTTCTACTGCTTCTTTATTTTCTTTTGTGGTTATTTTCGAAACTAGCTTGCTTTCAGGGGCAACTACCACATAGGTTACTCCATTTAAGGTGTCTGGTCTTGTGGTAAATACCGTTATTTCATAGCTATCATCTTCGCTTTTGAATACAACTTCACTACCTTCTGATTTTCCAATCCAATTGATTTGTACTTTTTTGGTGGATTCTGGCCAGTCTAATTTCTCTAAGTCTGTTAATAGTTCTTCTGCATAATCGGTTATTTTAAAGAACCATTGAGCTAGTTTTTTTCTTTTTACTTCTGACCCACATCTTTCACATTTTCCGCCAATAACTTGTTCATTGGCTAAAACGGTTTTACAACTGTCACACCAATTAACAGGTGCTTCTTTTTTGTAAGCTAGACCTGCTTTATATAGGGTAGTAAAAATCCATTGGGTCCATTTATAGTAATTTGGCATGCAGGTTTCTACTGAGTAGTCCCAATCGTAACTTCCTCCCATTTCTTCTAATTGACGTTTCATAGTTTCGATATTTTTTAGGGTGGAGTCTTCTGGATGAATTCCTGTTTTGATTGCATAGTTTTCTGCTGGAAGTCCAAAGGCATCAAATCCCATTGGGTGAAATACATTGTATCCTTGCATTTTTTTGAATCTTGCATAAGAATCGGCTGGGGCATAATTAAACCAGTGCCCTAAATGTAGTTTTGCTCCAGATGGATAAGAAAACATCTCTAAGGTATATAGTTTTTTGTTTTTGCTGTTTGGATTGTATTGGTAAATATTTTCCTTTTTCCATTTTTCTTGCCATTTTTTGTCTGTGTTTTTTGAATATTCCATATTTGCCCTCCTATTTTTAATGCTTGCTATGCATTAATTTTATTCTCTTGATTTGTCACTCATTATATAACGTTTTTGGGATATTTGCAATAATTTTTGGCAAAAAAAGCACGATAGGGTAACAATTCACAGTTTATCTAGGAAAAGTATCAAAAATTATCATCTAAAAGAAAGTCTATTAAATTCACATGTTTTATTCCATTAAACTCATAAGTTAATTTATCTAAAGTAATAACATATTTAGGATAATTATCCTGAATCATATTATAAGCACCAAATTCTCTATTTTTGGTATCTTCATTTGGTATACTAAATGCAACTTGTATATAAATTTTTTTGTCTAATTTAGTAGCTACAAAGTCTATTTCTCCTTTTTTTGTTTTTCCAGTATATACATCATATCCTTTTATCAATAATTCATTATATACAATATTTTCAATGGCATAAGACTTATCCATTTCAGTTTTATGATTTTTGATTTGCGCTATCCCTAGATCTGTTACATAGTATTTATTTAAAGTTTTTAATACTGCTTTTCCATGTACATCATATCGATAAACTTTTCGAATTAATAATGCTTTGCAAAGTGCTTCTAAATAGGAATATATTGTTAATGTTGAAACATCTCTTCCTTCATTTTTTAGAAATTTTATAATATTTTCGGCTGAAAATTCCCTTCCGATGGTATCTATGATATATTGTAAAATTAGATTAAATAAGGCCGTATCTCTAATTTTTAATCTTTCTACCACATCTCTTAATATTATGGAATCAAATACTCCATATAAATAATTTTTTATTGCTTCTTCGTTTTTAAATTCAAACCTATTAGGAAGGCTTCCCCATTTCATATAATTTTCAAATATTTCGTCACTGGATTTTTCTTCTCCTAATAATTCTAATACTTCTTTATAGGATAGGGGATTAATTCTAAAAGTTACATATCTCCCAGAAAGTACTGTTGATAGTTCTTCTGATAATAACCTACTATTGGAACCGGTTATAAATATACTTACTTTTTTAGAAGCTCTTAATGAATTAATCACTTTTTCAAAGTTTTCGACATTTTGTATTTCGTCAAAAAATAAATAATATAATTTATCATCTTTTATCTTTTCTTTTATATAGTTATTTAATTCTTTATAATCCGTTAAATTTTCAAATTCAATAAATTCAAAATTCACATATATAATATGGTCCTCTTTAACCTTTCTTTCTTTTAATTCTTGCATAATCTGTTCTAATATTACCGATTTACCACATCTACGTATTCCTACTAAAATCTTAATTAAATCACTATTATAAAAATCTCTAATTTTTTCTAAATATATTTCTCTTTTTAACATATCTATCACCTATTATTATTATAATTATTTATTTTATTTTTGTCAAGTTATTTTTGTATATAAAAATAACTTGACATTTTTTTATTTTATTTTTATATAAGATAATATGTTAGTGCCAGATGATTATATTAATTTACCTTCTTCTCAATCTCTTTCCTAAGCCTATTTTTTCCTCCACCCCCAAAAATATCAATTTAAATATACACAACTTCCAGCCGTTGCTTCAATTCCACTAGTTGGTATTTGTTCTTTTACTAAAGTTTCATCTTTGTTTAGGTCTTCTGTTTCGTTGTTGATTTTTACCTCAAAACCTTGTTCTTTTAATATTTTGGTAGCTTCTGTTAATGTTTTTCCCATGACATCTGGGACACTTACTTTTTCTTTTACTTCTACTTCGTCTGTGTTTCCTTGGTTTACTTCTAAGTATGGTAGGATTTCACTAAAAATTTGCCCTCCAATTGGTGCTGCAACACCACCACCTTGATGTCCCCCTTCTCCTGTAGGATTATATAAAGTAATCAGTAATACTACCTCTGGGTCATCAATTGGTGCTACACCACAAAAAGATGTTACATATTTTCCTGTATTGACACCATCTTCGGATGTTCCTGTTTTTCCTCCAATTCGATATCCTGCCACTTTTGCGTTTTTTCCGGTTCCTTCTGAGACAACCGATTCCATCATACTTAAAACTTTTTCTGATGTTTCTTTGGAAATAACGGTGCCTTTATTTTCTACTGGTAATTCTGTCGTTTCTCCTGTTTCGGAATCAATGGTTGCTTTTACAATTCTAGGTGTTACTAGATTTCCACCATTGGCTATAACAGAGACGGCTGTGACTAATTGAATCGGTGTTATTTCAAACCTTTGCCCAAAGCTTATGGTAGCAAGTTCAACTGGACCACATTTATCTTGTGCAATAAAGATACTATTGGCTTCTCCTGGAAGCATAACACCTGTTTTGGAAAGCAAACCAAATTGATTTAAATATTTAAAATAGGTTTCCACTCCTAATTTTTGCCCCAAACCAATAAATACCGGATTACAAGAATTCATCAAAGCTTGCCTTAATGATTCACTTCCATGTGGCCTATAATATCGCCAACACCTGATACGTGAACCTGCAATGGTAATAGACCCAGTACATGAAAATTCGCCTTCATTATCGGTATCGGTTATTCCTTCTTCCAAAGCACTCGATGCGGTTATTAATTTAAAGACAGATCCTGGCTCATAGGTATCAGATATAGCTTTATTTCTCCACATGGCTTGTAAATTCTTAGATTTTTCACTTGTTTCTATATTATCCCAATTAGCCAAAAGTTCTTCATTATTAATTGTATAGGGTTCATTTAAGTTATAAGATGGATAGGTTGCCATAGCTAAAATATCCCCTGTTTTTGGGTTAATGGCAATGATATTTCCACCATCAGTACATTGATTGTCAATACAAGCTGCCTCTAAGTATTTTTCGACAATAGATTGTATGGTCATATCGATGGATAAAACAAGGGAATCTCCATCAATCGGTGCTGTATAAATTTCTCCTTCTGTTCCGATTTCTTCTCCAGTTGCATCGGTTGCTCTGGAAATGGAACCTGCTGTTCCTGCTAAAATAGAATCATATTTTGATTCGATTCCATCTAATCCTTGATTGTCTGCTCCACAAAATCCAATTACTTGGGATGCTAAATTGCGGTAAGGATAGTATCTTTTACTATCTTCATCAATATTGACTCCTGTTGTGATATTTTTTTCCATTAACCATTCTCTTAATTCATCTGCTTTATCTTTTTCAATTTTTTTAACAATGGTCTCAATGGAACTGTTTTTTTGTACTTTTTTGAGTACGGTTTCATATTCTAATTCAAAAATCTCACTTAATTTTCTAGCTACCATTTCTTTATTTTCACTGGCAATATTGGTTGGGTTAATACTAACCGTATAGGCTGTACTGCTTACTGCTAAAATGTATTTTCCGGTTGAGTCATAAATTACGCCTCTTTTGGCATTAATGGTTCTTTTCTGCACCTGCTGGTCATAGGCTAATGCTTGTAGTTCCCCTCCTC
>CALXRH010000113.1 GCA_944390625.1 uncultured Clostridia bacterium | reverse complement strand
TTATTTCTTCCCATTTGTCTATTTTCTTTTTTTACATCTTCTACTTTTTCTCCTCTTACCTCATTATTTAGTGTAATATTTAACTGGGTTCCATCTGTTGTTTCAATGTTACGATAAACTTCATCTACCATATAGTCAATTGTTTCTTTGCTAATTGCTCGATTGTTTTGTGAACACACTTTTTTTACCATTGGGTAAACAATTTTATAAATTTCTGGATACTCTGTTTCGATTTCGCGATTTGTTATACTGCTTCTATTTTGCACAGGATACATCGATTGGTTATAGTTGTATCGAAACATATCTTGATTAGAATAGCTATATGGGTAATTTTCCATCATAGTATCATATGTATTTGGGTATCCTTCTACAGGGTAATTTAAAAAATTTTGCATGTATTCTTCGTACATAAAAACCTCCTAAAAATAATGTATCGAATCCTATCGTGAAGTTAGTTCACTTTTTCAAAAAAGAACCGTCCCCGATTGAAAATTCTTTATATTATATGTTTAGAAGGTTTTTTGGTTACATTTTATTGACTAATTCTTTAAATTGATGACCTCTATCATACATGTTTTTGAACATATCAAAACTGGTGCTAGCTGGCGAAAATAATACCGCTTGTTTTGGTTTGGCATATCGCTTGGCAAGTATAACCGCTTGTGATAGGTTATTTACCATATAAATATTGATTTGTTTTCCTTGTTTTTCCGCTTCTTCTTTGACAACATCAAAAATTTCTCCAGCAGTTTGCCCCATTAATATTAAAGTTTCTACTTTTTCTAAGATTGGTTTTGCAAGAGGGGTATAATCTAAATTTTTGCTTGCTCCTCCTGCAATTAAGACGATTTTGTTATTTTCAAACGCATTTAATCCAGAAATGGTTCTAGATGGCGTAGAACTTGCCGAATCATTATACCATTTTACTTCATTGATTTCTTTTACAAATTCTACTCTATGCTCTACACCTGGAAATTTTTTGATTACTTCTATCATGGTATCTTCGTCTACTAGGTTTTTAGTTGCTGCAATGGCACAACATATATTTTCATAATTGTGTTTCCCAATAATGGTAATTTCCTTGGTGTTTAGAATATGTTTTCTTAATTTATCATCACATTCTTTAATTACATCTTCATCTACCATATAACCATTATCTAATTTTTGTTTACTACTAAAAAATATAACTTTTCCTTTTGCCTCTGCCGCACAATTTTTTGTTATTTCATTATCATAATTTAAAATTAATATTCCATCTTGATTTTGGTATTTAAAAATATTTTTCTTAGCTTCTATATACTCTTGGTAATCTTTGTGAATATTCAAATGATTTGGCGTAATGTTGGTTATCACAGCAATATCTGGGCTTACTTCCATACCCATTAGTTGGAAACTACTTAATTCTAAAACGACTTTATCATCTGGTAAAATTTCATTTAATTTTGTAAATAGTGGGGTTCCTATGTTTCCACCTACATGGCAACGATATCCAGCTTTTTTTAGTATTTCTGAAATTAAAGTTGTTGTCGTTGTTTTCCCATCACTTCCTGTTATTCCTATCATTTGGCATGGACACATTTTCATGAGTAATTCTATCTCAGTTGTAACAATGGCTCCCTTTTCTGCTTCTTCTTCTATTTCTGGAATGGTTGGCATACAACTTGGGCTACGAAGTATTAAATCAAAATTATGTAATTTGGATAAATAATTTTTTCCGAAATGACATTTCCATAGCATAATCTGTTATTTTGTCAATAATTTCTTTTGGAATTTCTCCAATTTCTCTGCTATCAAATACGGTAACCTTTGCTTTTTTATCGTGAAAATAGTCAATTAATGGTAAATTGCTTACTCCTAATCCGATTATTGCTACTCTTTTTGCTTTTATGTATGTTTCAAATTCTTTTAATTTTTCATTTTCATATTCCAATTTGAATTCTCCCTTTCTTTTTTGTGTTATATTTATTTTATGTTTTTTCCTCTTGTTTGGTACCTATTGTTTACATAGTATCATATTTTTTTTATTTTTACAAGTTGAATAGTATGTTTTTAAAAAATCGGTTCATACTATTTATATATTAAATTAAACGTAGGTGTTTAATATGTCAAAAGGTAATAAAAATAATAACAATAATCAAAATGATAACAACAAAAATAATTCAAACAACAACAATAATCAATAATCATGAAAAGCCTAAAATAGACTGCTATTTTAGGCTTTTTTATTTTTTAAACCAAAATCAATGCTAAAATTAAAGTAACAATAGCATATGTTTTTAATTCTTCGTTTGTAAATGTATCTTGAAATAAATCCATTGCATTTTGAACATCTTTTTCTGTTTCTTCTGTTGCCTCTAAAACCTCTATCGTATAAGATTCAATATTTTCTGCCGTAAAATAAACGGCAAATTTTTTTGGCTCATTTATTTTGGTATCTTCTATTTTTAAATATTTCGTTCCTGCAAAATTTCCTGTTTTGGTATATATCCCTACTTTAATATACTTGCCATTTAGATTATTTTGCTCTGTACTTGTTACTTCTCCATAAATTCTACCATTAACAGCTGTTGCTTGTGCTAAATGAATCGTTACTTGATTTGGTAGTTCTCCTATATCATGTATATTTTTATAAGTTGCATTCAATCCTATATAAGTACAAAGCATGGTAAAAATATATAAACCTACAACCAATAATACATATTTAGCAAATGTTTTTATTCTCCCCATTTTATTTCCTCCGTTTTCTTTCTATTTTTTATTATACCAAAATATTCCCATTTTTTCAATAGTTTGCGAGGTGTGTGATGAAAAAAGAGCAAAAGTGTACTGATTTTTAGGGTTATTTTGTATACAATAAGGTTAATTCGAATGAAAGGAAGCTGTTAATTATGGATAAATTAAAAATAGAAAAAACTGCAAAAACAAATGATAGTGTAACCCGTACAATCAGAATCAGTGGTTCTACTTTTGATAAAATCAGTCAACTAGCAGATGAAAATGATATTAGCTTTAACTGTGTTGTCAATCAAATTATTGAATTTGGATTACAACACATTGACGAAAGTGAAAATTAAAAAAGAAATCATAGAGAGTAACTGTCTCTATGATTTTTTTTATCTTTATTTTTTCATTTCTTCCACAAACATTTTATTTAACATTTGAGGATTTGCTTTTCCTTTGGTTGCTTTCATTGCTTGGCCTACCAAAAATCCTAAAGCTCTATCTTTTCCAGCTTTAAAATCTTGAACAGACTGTGGGTTATCAGCAAGTACTTTTAAAACAATTTCTTTAATCGCCCCTTCGTCTGAAATTTGTACCCAACCTTTTTCCTCAATAATTTCTTCTGGTTCTCTTGGATTTTCAAACATTTCTGTTAATACTTTTTTTGCAATACTGGAACTAATTGTTCCTTTATCAATTAAAATAACTAAATTGGCTAGATGCTTAGCAGTAAATGGAATTTCATTTGGCTCCATTTCTTTTTCATTTAAGATTCTGGAAATATCCGAAATAATCCAGTTACTAACTGCTTTATGATTACCACAAATTTTACTTGCTTCTTCAAATAAATTAGATAGGTATTTAGAAGCTACGATAATTCCGGCATCTTTTTCTGACATTTTATATTCTTTGATATATCTTTCATGTCTACTTTCAGGAAGTTCTGGTAAATTATCTTTCACATTTTGAATATATTCTTTCGAAAGTTTGATGGCAACTAAATCTGGGTCTGGGAAATATCTATAATCTTGTGCATCTTCTTTGTCTCTCATTGAAAATGTTTTTCCCGATACATCATCCCATCTTAAGGTTTCTTGTTCGATTTTTCCACCATCTTCTAGGACATCAATTTGTCTTTCTACTTCATATTCAATTGCTCTTGTAATACTTCGAAAAGAATTCATATTTTTCATTTCTGTACGTGTTCCAAGCTCTGTATCTGTTTTCTTTTTGACAGATACATTGACATCTGCTCGAAAAGATCCTTCTTGCATTTTACAATCCGATACTTCGATATATTCTAAGATGGATTTTAATTTTTTTAAGTATTTATCCACTTCTTCACTAGATGACAAATCTGGTTCTGAAACAATCTCTATTAAAGGAACTCCAGCTCTATTTAAATCAACTAAGCTTCCCCCTCCAAATTCGTCATGATTTAATTTTCCGGCATCTTCTTCGATATGAATTCTTAAAAGTCTTATTTTCTTTTTATTTCCATCTTTATCCTCAATTTCTATATAGCCATGTTCACAAAGTGGTTTGTCATATTGTGAAATTTGATAAGATTTTGGTAAATCTGGATAAAAGTAATTTTTTCGATCATTTTTGCTGTCCATGGATATTTCACAATTGGTAGCTAATCCTGCTTTTACCGCATATTCTACTACTTTTTCGTTTAAAACAGGAAGCGTTCCTGGCATTGCCATACAAATTGGACAGGTTTGTGTATTGGGTTTTGCACCAAAAGATGTTGGACAACTGCAAAATATTTTGGTTTTAGTTGATAATTCTGCATGGACTTCTAGTCCTATTACAACTTCATAATCTTCTCTTGACATCATTTTTCCTCCTTTTTTTCTGGCAAGAAACCATTGAGACCGGTTCTTTTGGCCCTTGGACCAAAAAGAACCGGTCCTAATGGCTCCAAAATATTATTTAACAAATCTTGGTTGATAGTTTTCTCTAAATTTTATTTTTTGCTCAAATGTGTAAGCTGCATTTAAAATCGTTTCTTCTTGGAATCGATCTCCAATTAGTTGCATACCGATTGGCATTCCTTGCTTATCTACGCCGCAAGGAATCGAAATAGCAGGTACTCCAGCTATATTAATAGAAACCGTACAGATATCTGCTAAATACATTTCCATTGGATTATTGGATTTTTCACCAATATTAAATGCTACCGTTGGAGAAGTTGGTGTTAGAATGACATCATACTTTTCAAATGCTTTACTAAATTCATTCGAAACCAATGTACGAACTTGTTGCGCTTTTTTATAGTAAGCATCATAATAGCCAGATGAAAGTACATAAGTTCCCAATATAATTCTTCTTTTTACTTCTTCGCCAAATCCTTCGCTTCTTGATTTTCTGTAAATGTCCTTTAAGTTAGTATACTCAGATGTTCTGTAGCCATAACGAATTCCATCAAATCTTCCAAGATTTGAGCTTGCTTCTGCACAGGCTATAATATAGTAAGTTGCTAAGGCATATTGCGCAATGTCTAAAGAAAATTCTTCAACTTCTGTTCCTAATTCTTTATAAATTTCAATAGCTTCTTTTAATTTTGTTTTTACTTCTTGGTTAATACCTTCTCCAAAAAATTCTTTTGGAACTCCTATTTTCATACCTTTTACATCATTCTTTAATGCTTTGGTATAATCGATTTTACCCGCATCTTCTGATGTAGTATCTTTTTCATCTTTTCCAGCAATTAAATTTAAAAGCATAGCATTATCTCTTACATCTTTCGTAATTGGTCCTATTTGGTCCAAACTAGAAGCAAAAGCAACTAAGCCATATCTTGAAACCAATCCATAGGTTGGCTTTAAACCAACTACTCCACAAAGAGAAGCTGGTTGGCGAATCGATCCTCCTGTATCTGAGCCCAAGCCCCAAGGGATTAAATTTGCAGCAACCGCTGCTGCTGTTCCTCCCGAAGAACCACCTGGTACCTTATTTAAATTCCAAGGATTTTTCGTTTTCTTAAAGTAGGATGTTTCTGTCGAGCTACCCATGGCAAACTCGTCCATATTTAATTTTCCTAATGAAATAATATTTTCTGCTTTTAATTTTTCAATAACGGTTGCATCATAGGGAGCAACAAAATTTTCAAGCATTTTAGAAGAACAAGTCGTTTTGGTCCCTTTCATACAAATGTTGTCCTTGATGCCTATTGGAATTCCTGCAAATTCTCCTGTTATTTCTTCCTTATTTCTCATTTCATCTATTTCTTTTGCTTGTGCTTTTGCCTTCTCTAAATAGGTTGTTACAAAAGCTTCTACCTCTGGTTCTTTTTCTTTTATTCTATCGCAATAAGCATCTATGATTTCCGTTACCGTAATTTCTTTGCTTTTTAATTTTTCTTGTAAGTCGTGAACAGTTAAATCTGTAATATTCATCAAAATCCTCCTTTACTTTTTTCATTGGGGACAGACCCTTTTGCAAAAGGGTCTGTCCCTTTTGCAAAAGGGTCTGTCCCCAATGAGAAAAAATTAATTGATTACTTTTGGTAGTTTAAACATATTTTGCTCTACTTCCGTGCAATTGCTCAGTAGGGCTTCGTTGTCTTCAAATATTTTTATTTCATCTTTTCTAAATCTGTTTTTGGCATCTCCTGCTCCTATTGTTATGTCTAATCCTTCTACTGGAGCATTGTTTACGATATTAGCAAAATTTAATATTTCTTGTAGATTATGCATATATCCTTCGATTTCTTCATCTTTTAGTGTTAAATTGGCTAAATTGGCTATGTGTAAAATTTCTTCTTTGGATACGGTCATTTTTAATCTCCTCCTTTTTTATCTATTTTGATATGCACTTCTCTTAATTGCTCATTTTTTACAAATCCTGGTGCTCCCATCATAACATCTTCTGCTTTTGAGTTTAATGGGAAGGCAATAACTTCTCTTATGGTTTCAGAGCCTGTAAGTAACATTAACATTCTATCTACTCCTGGTGCAATTCCTGCGTGTGGTGGTGCCCCAAATTGGAATGCTGTATATAAGGCCCCAAATTTTGTTTTTACTTCTTCTTCTGTGTAACCTGCCATTTGAAAAGCTTTTAACATAATTTCTATATCATGATTTCTTACTGCTCCTGATGATAGTTCAATTCCATTACATACAATGTCATATTGATAAGCAAGAATCTCTAATGGATTTTGATTTTTTAATGCTTCCATTCCTCCTTGTGGCATAGAAAACGGATTATGGCAAAATGCTAGTTTTCCATTTTCTCCTTCTTCAAACATTGGAAAGTCGATTATCCAGCAGAATTTGAAAACATTTTCGTCAATTAGATTTAGCCTTTTTCCAAGTTCTGTTCTTATTTGTCCTGCTAGTTCTGTTGCCCTCTTTTGATTGTCTGCTATGAAAAATATGGTATCATCTGGTTTTAAATCTGCTAATTTTATTAATTCTTGTTTTAAGTCATTTGGAATAAATTTGTCAATTGGTCCTTTAAAACTTAAGTCTTCTTGTACTTCTAAATATCCTAATCCTTTCATTCCTATGCTCATAGCATAATCTAACATTTTTTCATGAAATCCTTTTGACATATGTCCTGTAATTTTTATAGCTCTTACGGTCCTTCCAATAAATGCTTTAAAAGTACATTTACTAAAAAATTCTGATAAGTCTATGATATAAAGTGGATTTCTTAAATCTGGTTTATCGGTTCCGTATTTTACCAATGCTTCTTGATAGGAAATTCTTGGAAATGGATATTCTGCAATTTTTTTATTAGAGAATTCTTTAAAAGTATGATACATGACTGGCTCAATAGCTGCAAATACATCTTCTTGTGTACTAAATGCCATTTCCATATCCAGTTGATAAAATTCTCCTGGTGCTCTGTCGGCTCTAGCATCTTCATCTCGGAAACATGGAGCGATTTGGAAATATTTATCGATTCCCGATACCATAAGTAGTTGCTTAAATTGTTGTGGTGCTTGTGGAAGTGCATAAAATTTTCCGGCATGATGTCTGCTTGGCACTAAATAATCTCTAGCTCCCTCTGGCGAAGATGAGGTAAGAATTGGTGTTTGTACTTCTAAAAATCCTTGCTTAATCATTTGCTGTCTTAAAAATTGGATTACTTTTGCTCTTAAAATTAAATTTTCTTGTAATTTTTTGCTTCTTAAATCTAAATAGCGATATTTTAATCTTACATCTTCTCTTACTTCTTGATTTGTGTTAATTTCAAATGGTAAGTTTTTGGTTCTTTTTCCTAAAACTTGGATTTCTTCAATGTAAATTTCAACCTTTCCCGTTTTTAGTTTTAAGTTTATGGTATCTTCTGACCTTTTTCTAACGGTTCCATATACAGAAACTGCCGATTCAATTGGAATATGTGATATGATATCTACATCTTGGGAGTCCATCGATGTTACCACTTGTGTAATGCCATACATGTCTCTTATGTCTAAAAAAACTAATCCTCCTAAATCTCGAATTGTGTCAACAAATCCTGCTATTCTAACTTTTTTTCCTACATCCTCTAAAGATATTTCATCACAGGTATGTGTTCTAAATTTACTCATAAAGCTTCTCTCCTTTAAACTTAAGTTTTATTAGCAAAGAAACAAAAATCGCCCTCTGCTAAAAATGCAGGGACGAATAATTTATATCCGCGGTACCACCCAAGCTTGAAAGTTTTACCGTAAAAAGTTTTTCTTTGTTACGATTTATAAAAATGTATGTGTTTCCATATACAATTTTTATATTTTAAAATCTTTCCTCTTTTTTCATATTGCTCCAATGTGTTTCGGTTTGGTCTGTTTTTCTAAAAGGGCTTACAGCCTATGACCCTTATTCTCTAATAGTAACTTTGACCGCCTTTGCATCTTCATCGCAATTTTTATGCTATATATATTATACCCATTTTTCATTTTTGTCAACACTTTTCTTTTATTTTTGTCTGTCTATCCTTTATTTTTCATATATTTTTACTTTATTTAGAACCCAAATATTATTCCACTCTCTTTGCTACCACTACCATTCTGCCATTTTCTTGAGAATACTCACAAGTAATCATTGTCAATAATTGTTCTTGATAATTTGCTGTAACACCGGTATCGTATAGCTTAATCCTATTTATGTTATCGATATATTCATCAAACATTTCTTGTGTCTGAAAATTTGTATAATTATAATAGCGAAAAACATTTTTCTCATCTTGATAAAAAACTCTTGATTTAAAAGCTGCTATAATTTGATATTTTCTTTCCTCTTTTTGCGTAACTAGCGTAATCTCTTTATGCTCTTCATAGTAATTTTGGTCTTCGTATTTTAATAAATTGTTAAACATTTTATCATCTTTCATATTATGCCCATATAAAATAAGGTTTGAATTATTGTCATCTATGTTAACTTCATTTTTTAAATAAATTGACCCATATTTATTTTTTTGTTTTTTGTAATTATGTGTTAAATAGTAATCATTGTCTGTTGTTTGCAAGACTGGATAATTAATATTGGTATCTTTTATTTGTATCCAACCTTTTACATCTGCATTTATTTCTTGTAATTCTTTAACTTTGTTGATACTCTCCTCTGATTGTTCCTCTATTTGAGTATCCATATATTCTTGTAATTCTTCTAAGTCTTTATCTTGTTGCATTTTTTGATAATTATAATAAATGACGTATGAAATAGCTGCTATTATAATAAGACTTACTAAAATTAGGATTATTTTTTTTGTTTTTTTATGTTTTACCTCTTTTTTCTTTTCTCTTCTCATACAATATCCTCTCAAAATTCTTATTTCTTATAATATTAGACATGAAAGTGCATGCACCTCCATGTCTTTATTTTTATCTTATAACCATTTAATTTTATTTTTTTATTTTATAAATACTCATACCAACTACAGAAATAATTAGAATCATATAAGATACATTGATCATGGTTATTCCAAAACCTTCTCCTGCTTTTGGTTCATTATCTAATTGTCTATTTTCTGTATTTTCTGCGTTTTCTGCGTTTTCTTGATTTTCTTCTACATTGGTAGTGTTATTTTCTGCAATAGAATCTTCTAATTTTGTATTAGAAACAACATATTTAGAACAATGTTCTAATGTAAAGGTTATATCTTCATAATCATTTATTTCAACTTCTGATACATATTCGCATTTTTTGGTTTCTTCGTTATAGTAATATAAACATCCTTGTCCTGGTTCTCTTTGTATTCCTGCTTCTCGATAGATGGTGATACTTGCTTTTCCTGGTAAATTTCCACTATGTTTGAAGTCAAAATATCTAATTCCTTCTCTATCTTTTAATTCTTCTACAAAACAGTCTACTTCATTTATTTCTAAATCCATACTTATATCAGTGTTTACAATATCTTCTGCTTTTAATATCCATAAATAGCTTAATCCATTTTTATAAACACTTATCATGATGTCTTTATTTAATTCTTTGGATGCTTTTAATAGTTCTGGTGATAGTTTTGTATCATTCATGGTTGAATAATATATATATTCTTCACTATTTGGGTCTTTTGCATGATCAATCAAATCTTGTATTTGCTGTTCTGTTATGGTTTCTGAAAAGTTTGTCTTTGGATTGATATTAATTTCTACCGTAGTAGATACGTCTTTCACTTCTACTGTTACTTTTGTGGTTCCTGTTTTTTTACTCGTTATGGTTCCATCTTTACTAATGGAAATGATGTCTTCATCTTCGATGGTGTATTTTGCTTGACTTGTAATATCTTCATTTTGACTTACATTCGTAATTATGAAGTTTCCTTGTTCTCCATTTTCAATATTGCTTTTTGAAATATAGGATTTGTTGCTTCCATCATAAAGGGTATTTACAGCTCCATATTTACCTTTTACACCAATTTTTAAATCCTCTAATCTAAATTGTGGTTCTATGATGAATGTGTATTGTGTTCTTTCTGCTACTTCTCCTTCTGCATCATAATAAACAACATCAAAAGTTTTTTCTCCTCCTAAAAAACGTGCAACAGGTTCTGCATCTGGGTTACTGCCATCATAAACATTTGCTCCAACTGATATTGTACCCATAAGATAAAAAGCTTCATCAAATCCACCTCTAGAATTTCCTAGTGGAATTTGCTCAAAATTTTCATCAGCAAATACTGCTGTATATTCATGAACTTCTCCACCTTCTACTACATCTTCGTTAACTGTCTCTTGAATTTTAACACTTTCATATTTTGTCTTGTTTTCACTTGGTACTGGTATGTAGTAAAGTACACCTGTTGGTCTCGTTGTTGTAGATTCATAGCCTAATACTTCTTTCAATGCATCACTTAAAGTTTCTTCTTCTTGATAATAATATCCATCATCTAACAATCGAATGGTTGTCTTGTTTCCTTCATCGGTTCTTACTACTTTCATTTTTTCTTCGATTGGGAATACAATTCCATTGGTTCCTGTTGCAGATACGATAGAGTGAATGGAGATTATTCCTAGAAAAAGTGCTACTAAACTTAAAATTTTAATGGTTTTTTTCATTTTTTTATCCTCCTTTATTTTTATATTTTATATTTAATCATACCACCTATTTTTTGTCAATAAATTTTCGCAAAAAAAAATTAACCCGACATCATTTTATTTTGATGCCGGGTTTTAATTTATTTTTTCATGTTACGTTTTGCAACAATTCCTACTACTCCTAGTATTCCTAAAGCGATGATTGCTAGATATATACTATGCATGCTTCTATTTTCTCCTGTTGGTGTTAAGATAATTCCCATATTAGAAGTTGTTGCATAATCTGCTTCTGTTATATCATGGTTTCCAGCTATTTCTCCAACTAGTCCTACTTTTTGAGTGGATAAACTATTGGTTGATGTTCCTTTATACTGAATTCTTCTGCATGCTTCATTTTGATAACCAAATATTTCTGTATCTGCTCCATAACTCATATCTTCTACCTTAGAAGGTAATAATTTGCTGGCTATTATTTTGATTTGAACTGATCCATTGGTTAATAATTCAAAATTATTTTTGTTTACATCGACTGAAACGGCAACTGCTTTATGACCTTCTTTTATATAATCTTTAACTGCTTGGGTTAAACCGTTTAAACTATCTACATTTTTTTCATCTATAAGAACTACACTGGTTATTCCTAATTCTGTTTGATTGTCCATTCCTATTCCGATAGCTGTGCCACCCTTATATTCAAAATCGTCTGGTATATAACATATCATTTGAATATTTTCACAATCATTGTATATGGATGTGTTTTTCATATCTATAGTAAATTCAACTCTAACTTCTGAACCATGTAGCATAACTTCTTCTATAGTAGAAATTAAATGCTCTTTTTCTTCTACACTTGTTACGATACTATCTAATATCATTCCATTTGTTGCAACAACTTGAAGTCCTGTTACAGTTATGGTTGGGTTTAAAGTAAATTCTGGTAATTGTTGTAATGTTAAGGTAGGTCCTGCAACGATGATTGGATTTGGTACATGGTGTATAGTTCTCGTTCCTATTACTTCTCCCTCTTCATTTGTTATTTCTTCTGTAACATCATATGGTGTAATTGGTGTTCCACCTGTTGCCGATGCTTCTAATTCAACTGTAACTGCTGCTTCTTCTACTAATTCTTTTAAATATTGTTTAAAGGTTTCTAAGTTTTCGGTTGTAACTTCCATATCTAATGCCTCAAAATAGTGTGTATTGCTATATTTAAATTTGGAATAATTTTCTTGTAATAATTCTTCTCTATAATCTTTATTGGTTGTATATCCTGTACTTGTAATTTCAATGCTGTCTTTAACATATTTGGTAAATTCTTCAATTAGTTCTTTTGTAACATTTTCAATTGTATCTACTTCTCTAAAAGTATTGTTCTCACTATATTCTTGGAAATTATTAAATATATAATTAATTAATTCTTTGTCTGATTCATCTGAATCTCCCATTGCGAAAACCGAATATAGTTTTATATCTTCCCTTAAAATAGCTTGAGCTGTATTTTTAGTATTGTCTGCAATTAATTGTAATTTTCTATTGTTTTCGTCAATTTCTTCTTGTGTAATAGCTGTATATAGTGTATGTGATTCATCTCCATCAGAAGTTGGCAAACCATCTGATAGTAAGAACATATATCTGTTAGATGTTTCTTTTATGTTATTGGCATAAGAATCATATGCTTTTTCTAATGCTGCTTTTATGTTTGTGTAATAATAGTCATTAAATTCAATATTTCCATTAATAGCATTTAGTAATAAATTTCTATCATTGGTAAGTGATGTTTTTCTGTATACCTCACCTGTAAATACAACTAATCCAACATATACATTTTTTGTACCATCTAATAAGGAATTTACTATATTGGTTGCTATTTGTCTTTCTACTTGCATTTTTGTTGTTGTAGTACCATCGGAAAGTGTTATTTCTTCTTCCATACTGACAGAACAGTCTAGTACTAAATATACTTGGGCACAACCTTTTTTACTTAATTCTATTGTATTGGTATATTCATTTGCAATTACTGCATAATCTTGACCATTGTATTTTAAAGTTTCTTGTCTTTCTTTATAATTATCTACTGTTGTACTTTCTATGTAATCATTATCTAAATATCCATATCTAAAAGTGATTTTATGAATACTTTCTCCTGGTCCTAGTGAAAATGTGTAATTTCCGTTTTCATCTGTTTTGGTGGAAGCTCCATTATCTGCTTGAACATATATATTTTTTATTCCCTTGTTTGTCGTTGTTCCACTACTGTCTGTTCCTTTGTCTCCTAATACTTGTTCATTAATTGCTTCTATAATTTCACTTACATTACCACTCATTCCCGCTACATAATCATGGTATACTGTTATATCAGATGATCCTGATGTGTCATCTGGTGGTGGATTTGTTGGATTGGATGGTGACACCGGTCGGCTTCCTCCTCCACCTCCTCCTGATGGTACTGATGGTCTTGGTCTAAACTCTCCTCCTGAGTAATTTAAGGCCAATATTGAAGTATTTTGACCTAGTAGAAATGTAATTACAATTAGAAATATGATTATTTTTTCAATTATACTTTTTTTCCTATTTTTCATAACATTCCCTCCTCGAATAACATAATAACTTCCATTCTCTTTTATTATACCACCTTAGTAAGAAAATGTCAAAAATTAGTAGAATTTAACGCTTATTTGCCGGCAACATATCCTGTTGAATAAGCAATTTGCAAATTAAATCCTCCTGTATAACTATCTACATCCAATATTTCTCCTGCAAAGTAAAGTCCTTTTACCTTCTTAGATTCCATGGTTTTTGGGTTTACCTCTTTTATATTTATGCCACCACAAGTAATAATGGCATCTTCTATTTTTCTAAAGTTTTTAATGGTTACTTCCCATTCTTTTATTTTTTGTATGAGTGCTGTTCTTTCTTGTTTTGTAACAGAATTTACTTGCTTTTCTGGGGCTATGTTAGAAGCTTTTATTATGACAGGAATCATTTTCTGAGGTAATAGTTTGTCTAAACTGTTTTTAAAAGTTTTATTTTTAAATTCTTCAAAATCCCTTAAAATTCTGTCATTTAATTTTTCTTTTGTTAAAGCTGGTTTTAAGTCTATTTTTAATTTTATTTGCCTGTTTTTTAATAATTGTTCTATATTTTTATATCTTACAAGATGAGCTGAGCCACTTAAAATAATTGGTCCAGATACTCCAAAATGCGTAAATAACATTTCTCCAAAGTCTTCATAGATTTGCTTGCCTTTCGTAATATCTACGATCTTTATGCCAACATTTTTTAGGCTTAATCCTTGCAATTGTTGATGCAAATCTTGCTCATAAGTTTCTAGTGGCACTAGTGATGGTTTAATTGGCATGATGGTATGCCCTACTTTTTTTGCCAGTTCATACCCATCTCCAGTAGCCCCTGTTAATGTATAACTTTTTCCTCCTGTTGCTACAATAACTTTATCTGCTTTTATGGTCTGATTTTTGGTTTTTACTCCATAAATTTTATTTTGCTTAGTTAATAATTCTATGACTTGCGTTTCATATAATATTTTTACTTTTTGCTTTTTTAACTTTTTTTCAAAACAAGCTAAAACGTCTCGGGCTTGATCGGTTACTGGAAAAATTCGATTGCCTCTTTCTTCTTTTACATTTAGTCCTTGTTCTTTTAAAAAATGGATTATATCTTGATTGGTAAATTGTTGAAAGGCACTGTATAAAAACATCCCATTTCCTGGTGTATTTTTTATAAATTCTTCCATACTTAAAGAAGATGTAATATTACATCTTCCTTTTCCCGTTATTAATAGCTTTTTTCCTAAGCTTTTATTTTTTTCTAATAAAATTACTTCATTTCCATTTGCACTTGCTGAAATAGCCGCCATCATTCCAGCAGGTCCTCCACCTACTACGATAACTTTCATTTAAAATATACTCCCTACAATAATTCCGATTATGGCTCCTACGAATACTTGAAGTGGTGAATGTCCTAATACTTCTACCAATTTTTCTTGCACTTGAACACCTGTAAGTCCAGGGGTTTCAATGATTTTATTTAATAACCTTGCTTGTTTTCCTGCTGCTCTTCTTACCCCTGCTGCATCATACATCACTACACAGGAAAATACAAATGCTATGGCAAAAACATAGCTATCAAATCCAACTTCTTTTCCTACCATAACCGTGATTGCCATAACAATTGCAGAATGAGAACTAGGCATTCCTCCAGCCCCTAATATTCTTTTAAAATTAAATTTTTTGGTAGTAACTAAATCCCATATTACTTTAAATGTTTGAATAGCAAGCCACGTAAAAAAAGGTACCCATATAAATTTATTCTGTATTAACTGTGTAAAAACATTCATGAATCTTTCTTCTATGTTAAAACATAGATTCCTCCCCTCTCAAGTTAATTTTTATTCTTCTGCGGAAAAGTTTTCTTCTTTTAATTCTCCGTCATTTTCTAGCATAATGGTAATTCTTTTTTCTGCATCTTCTAAAAGTTTACTACAATCTTTTGAAATCTTCATACCAGTTTCAAATTTTTTTACAGAATCTTCTAAACTTAAATCTCCTTTTTCTAATTCTGCTACAATTTTTTCTAAGTCTTCCATTTTGGTTTCGAAACTTTCTTCTTTTTTCATACTAAATTCCATTCCTTTCATTTGCTATATTTTATTTTATTTCAGCTGTTCCTTTGGATACATCTACCTCATATTCAGCAAGAGTTGCTGTGGTTGATTTGCTTCTTACTGAAATATTGTATATATTATTGGATTGATTATCAATTGTATAGTAAACTGTATCGTCTTCTCCCCATTCTTCTTCTACTATTCTTAAAGCTTTGTCATCATTATTTTCTTCTGGTGCTTCTTCTGTGCTTTCTTCTTGACCTTGAACTTGAGTTTGGCTTTGAGTTTGGCTTTGATTTTGAGTTTGCGTTTGATTTTGAACTACTTCGTTTGTGGTTGTGTTTTCGTTTTGTGCTGTATTTTCTTCTATGATGTTTTCTTCTTTTATTTCATTTTCTACTGAATTTTGATTGCTAAGTAGGTTTGTATTAGCTAAAGTTGTCTCTTCTTGTCTATTTTCTTCTTCTTGCCATTTTTTTATTTGAATCGCTACAATACCTGCTACTATGAGTACAGCTATGATACTACAAATGATTACTACTTTTTTATTTACCATAAGATCATCCCTTGTTTTTATATTTAGGTTTTTAATAAGTTTTTACCTATAAACTTTTTCGTTATAAAATTTTAGCCATTTTCTTTCCATCCACTAAATTTATTTTGATTTCGTCTCCTTGTTTTAATTCTTTACTAGATTTTACAATTTTGTCTTGTTTTTCAAGAATAGCAAATCCTCTCGCTAGCGTTTTTAATGGACTTAAGGCATCTAGTTTGGTAACATTTGCTTGAAACATTTTTTCTGCTTCTTTTTGTTTTAATGTAATTGCATTTTCCATTTGCTTTACAAGACTATCTAATTTGAGATAATTATTTTGCATATCTTGTAAGGGATTGGTAAACACTCTTGAATTCATTAGGTTTATATACGTTATTTTCATCATTTCAAGTTTTTTCTTTAAACTAAGTCTTAGTCTTTCTTTTTGGTTATTGATTTTGCTTTTTAATTCATAGATATCTGGATTTGCCAGTTCTGCTGCAGCAGATGGCGTTGGAGCCCTTAAATCTGCTACAAAATCAGCTATGGTAAAATCGGTTTCATGTCCTACTGCTGATATGATAGGAATTTGGGAATGATATATGGCTCTTGCTACAATTTCTTCATTAAAAGGCCATAAATCTTCTAAAGAACCTCCTCCTCTTGCTAAAATAATGACATCTGCTAAACCTTTTTCGTTCATGGTTTTTATGCCTTGTGCAATGTCTTTAGCCGCTCCTGGGCCTTGCACTGGTACTGGTAAAAGTCTTATATAGCAATTTGGATTTCTTCTAGTAGACACATTTATGATGTCTCGTATAACAGCTCCTGTTTGGGATGTTAGTACACCTATTATTTTTGGCTTTAATGGGATTGGCTTTTTATGGGATTTATCAAATAGTCCTTCTTTTTCTAAATCTGCCTTTAATTTTTCATAGGCTGCATATAAGTCACCAATTCCTTGTTCTTGCATAGCTTTTACATAAATTTGATAAATGCCATCTCTTTCAAATACAGAAACTCCACCAAAAACGATTACTTTCATCCCATCTTTTGGCTTAAATTTTATCCTTTCTGCATAACTTTTAAACATGATACATTTAATTAAAGATTTATCATCTTTTAATGTAAAATAGAAATGACCTGTATAATGTGCTTTAAAATTTGATATTTCGCCTTTTACCACAACAGCATTTAATGCTTCATCTTGTGCTATTTTATTTTTTATATATAAATTTAAATCGGAAACACTAACTGCTACAGCCTCATAGTTCATTTAAATTCACCCTTTTCTTATAATTCATCTAAATAGTAGAGAAGTCCCAAAGATTTGTATGAAAAATCTTTGAGACAGCTATTTTTTATGGTAATCAAAAATCACATTTCTTTAACAACCTTTGCTAAAGCTCCATTGATAAATTTTCCAGCCATATCTTCTCCATAGATTTTAGCTAGCTCAACCACCTCATTTATTTCTACTTTGTATGGTATGTTTTTGTATTTTATCTCGTAAATAGCAAGTTTTAATAAACTTAAATTGATTTTAGAGATTCGATCAATTTTCCAATCTGCTGTTAAAGAATTTTCGATTGTTTTTTTGATTTCTTCTTCATTTTGTTGAATTCCATACAGACAATCTTTTATGTATTCTATTGCACCAGTATCTTCTATATGATTGTTTTCTATGTATAATTCAATTTGCTCTTTTAGATTATTGTTTTTTTGTATTTCTAGACTATAGATTAATTTAAATGCTAATTCCCTTATTTCAGATCTTTTCATTTTTTACCTCTTACATTCTGTCAATCAATCTTTTGATTTTTTCTTTTACATATTCTTTATTTTGTTGTACATAATTTCCTACAAATGCCCCTACAATGATTAAGATAATTGCTACAATTAAATTATATAATCTTGTGATTAAAATTAGTATAGCAATAATTACTCCTATAATGGCTCCTTTGTAATGATTCCAAAAATCTTGTAAACTTCCCATAAGAAAATCCTTTCTTTTTGTAATATTTTTATGTTTTATTTACATTACTCATTATTTTTATTGTTTTGCTCAGTTGCAATATTTTTTATTTTTACATTTACTTCTTTTACTTCTAAATCTGATGTTTTTTTGATTGCTTCTTTTATTTTGTTTTGCATATTTAAGGTAAGTTCTTTGATGATAACATCTTTACTTACTACTAAGTTTACATTTATAATTAAATGATTGGCATTGTCTAAGTCTGTGGAAACAGATACATCTTCTACACTATCAAACCCTTTTACTACAGAGGCAACAATATTTTCTATGGTTGGTTTGGATATTAAAAGTTTTCCGTTGTCATTTTGCATTAAGACACCTTGTGATTTTTTTTCTTTGTCTGGTGTATCGAAAAAGATACATTTTATACTACATAATAAACATATGATAGCCACTGCTAGTATAATTTTAGATGTGTTGTAATCTGTTAATGCCATTTTTGCAAATGTTGTTACTGTATCGATTCTTACCCATCCTGCAATCATGCAAATGATTAAGATGGATTGTAAAAAAATTAAAATGGAAAATAATGCTAATATTACTTTATCTAATTTCTTCATTTTTTCTTAGCTTATGTTAGCATTTTGTACAACTAACATAGCTTCCTCCCTTCTTATATCTAAAACGTTTCGTTTTTATTTGCTTTTAGATTAATTGTTTTCTTCTATTTTGGTTTCTGTTTCTTCTTGACGTTCTTCTGTTAAACTTTCTGTATTTACTCCTTGTACATGTACATTTACTTCTTCTACTTTTAGTCCTGTCATATTTTCTACTGCTGTTTTTACTCTATTTTGAATTTCAAATGCTACGTCTGGAATTCTTGCCCCATATTCTACAATTATATTTACATCTATTTTAGCTTTATTTTCTGTGGTTTCTACTTTGATTCCTTTTGCTAAATTTTTCTTTCCTTTTAATACTTCTGTAATTCCTCCTGCAAATCCTCCTGCCATACCATATACTCCTGATACTTCTGATACAGCAACTCCTGCAATTACTGCTATAACTTCACTTGATATTTTGATTCCTTCTGTTCCATTTTCTACTTCCTCTACTGCTTGTATTTCTTCGTTTTTATTTTCTTCCATAATTGTTTTCCTCCTTTAAATAATTTTTTATAGTAGTAGTATATCAATTTTTTGCAAATTTTACAACTGTTTTTGGAAAATTTGTTATATTTTTAGGGTATATGTTTACTTTTTAAGGTAGCTATTTGGTTATTTTACGCAACAGACATTAAAATAGTAATGACGGAGGAAAAAAATATATTTTTTTCCTCCGTCCCCAAAATTACAAAATTATATTTTTAAAATTCCTCCAATTGTTTTGCTTTCTGTATTGTCTGGTAGCATTTGGCTTCCTCCTGTGATAACTACTGTATCTCCTTTTTCTAGAATACCTTTGTTTTGTAACTTTTCAATTCCTGCTTCGATTGTTTTATCGATATTTTTGCAAGCTTCTACATAGATTGGTGTTACATTCCATACTAATGCTAATTGACGGAATGTTCTTTTATTGTCTGTTATCGCTAAAATTGGGCATCCTGCTCCTAATCCAGCTAAACGTCTTGCTGTACTTCCTGTGTTTGTATAACATACAATAGCATCTGTTTCTAATATTTTTGCAGATACACATGCTGAATATGCTATTTTACTTTCATAAGATGTTAAGTCCATATTTTGACTATTATCAAATCTCTTCCAGTATTTTATTTCTGGCTCTACTCGATTGGCGATTTTTACCATTGTTTTTACACATTCTACAGGATAGTCTCCCATTGCACATTCTCCAGATAACATAACAGCACTGGTTCTATCATAAATAGCATTAGCTACGTCTGATGCTTCTGCGCGTGTTGGTAAAGGTTGGTGTGTCATAGATTCTAACATTTGTGTAGCTGTAATTGCTGGTTTGCATGCTTTGTTTGATAATTTTATGAATTTTTTTTGCATAACTGGTGGTTCTGTAAAGTCTGTTTCTGTAGCCATGTCACCACGTGCTATCATTTGACCATCTGCTAAGTTTACGATGGTTTCCATGTTAGATAGTCCTTCTACATTTTCTACTTTTGTGATGATTTGGATATCTTTTCCACCATTTTCGTCTAATACTTTTCTTACTTGATTGATGTCATCTGCATTTCTTGCAAATGATACAGCAACAAAGTCATATTCGTGTTCACATGCTGTTTTTAAATCTGCATAGTCTTTTTCAGCTAGTGCTGGTAATCGAATGATGGTTCCTGGTAAATTCATAGTTTTTCTACTTCCTAATCCATTTCCATGAACTACTGTACATACAATGTCTTTTCCTACTACTTCGTCAACTTTTAATTCGATAGCTCCATCATCAATTAGGATTTTGGTTCCTGGTTCTACGTCTTTGTATAATTCTTTATAAGATACTGATACTTTTTCTTCGTTTCCTTCTATATCTTCGTTTACTAGTGTGAATTTTTGTCCGTCTTTTAATTGAATTTTGGTATTTTTTCCTGTATATAACATGCCGGTTCTGATTTCTGGACCTTTCATGTCTAATATCATTGGGATTGGTAATTCTTTTTCTTCCCTTATTTTTATGATTTTTTCAGTTTTTTCGGATTGTTCATCCCAGCTACCATGTGAATAGTTGATTCTGCATACATTTAGTCCTGCATCAAATAATTCCTCTAATCTGTTTTCACTTGCTGGTCCTATTGTTCCTACGATTTTTGTTTTTCTTAATGCTTTCATTTTTTTTTAATTCCTCCTTTTAAAATTACAACTTTTGGTATTATAGCACATTTAATAGTATTTATTC